>NZ_LZPJ01000071.1:0-2911 GCF_001729365.1 Acinetobacter sp. YK3 | reverse complement strand
AATTAAAAGATAGATTACAAACTCAATTTTATGAAATTCAGTACAGTTATAATGATTATAGACGGTTTCTCCAGTACAATATGGAATTTGAAGCAGTGTCGTATGGTGAAAAATTACAGAGAGTTCAGGATGCAGTTGATATGATTGCAGCAGAGCTTTTTTATTATGAAAAACTATTAAATAAATATAAGCCTAAAAATTTAGAGATTCGTTCTGATCCTTTTAAAATTATGGATGATTTATTCGATATACTTTCTCAATTAAATGGCAATATTCTTGATAAAGGCGTAGATGTTTGGAAACAGGATATTTTAAAATATTTGGCTTCAGATGAAGCATTTAAGACTTTAGTTCATCTAAAAATGATTATCAATAGCGATATCCAAAGTATAATTTTATATTATTTGGATGATAAAAAAGGGCATTAAGCCCTTTCTAATTTTTTCGTTTTGCACCAGGCTTTAATTTTTGACGATTATCTAATATTGGGATAATCTCTAAAGGATCATAAGAATACTTGCCACCCGAACCTTTATTGAATGGTTTTAAGAATTCAATCACTGTGGTTCGTGCCATCTCATACCGCTCCATCACCCACTTGGTATCAACTCGGTGAGGCAGTTGCTCAGACTTCAATTCTAAAACTTTGCCCACTTGTGGTATCACATCCTGCAAACACACTCTTGGTGGTTTTTCTGATTCAACAACAATTATATATTTTTGCATAATGCTCATGCTTCTACCTGTTATGCAATGTACTCCAGAAGCGATCACATGGGTCAACAATACGATCGCTTCTGGAGAACATTGCTAAGAATGTTCTATTGTTTGGAAGTGTGGTTTTTAAATTTTAGGTCTAATAGGATTTATGAAATTCTTCATACTTCCACCTGCAAAAACTTTTAATTATTTAACTTTTCAAAAGACTGCGTGCGTGCAGCCTTCTGATTGGTTAACAAGGAGACCGAGACATCCTTGATCATTTCATTACCTTGCAGGACCTGTTGTTTCGCCTGGAGAGCTGTCGTAGCCTCTACACGTCCTCGTAAGCTGCCTTTGCTGTGAAGCTTGGCCACATACTTGAAGATGTAGGTTTTTACGCACTCCAACCCTCCATGTCCTTTTTTGCCTTGCAGGCCTGCACGATCTGGGCCTCGTAGCGGGTGCCTTTAAACTGTTTATAGATCGGTCCCAGATCTGCTTCTTTGTCAGCATGATGAATTGCATTTAATGCCTGCTGAAAATCCTGAGTCAATTGCTGTGCAGCATTGGCTGGAGCCATCTGGTTTTGCTGTTGAGGCTGACGTTGTTGCTGATTCGGAGGCTGGTTCTGGTTGCGCTGCTGGTTTTGAGCAGGGGCATTCTGCTGGTTGTTCCGAGCTGGTGCATTGGTCTGTTGATGAAAAGTATCCGTATCAGCATCCTGAGTATCATCAATCAGGAACAGGCCATTCAATGCGTATTTACGTGCATAGGAACTGGATGAGCCAAATGTCTGGGCCACATCCATTCCTTTTTTATTGATCTCTACGCCAGCATGCGCAGTAGTCATGGTTTGTTTGCCTTGAGCATCGGTAAAGACTGCTTTGGCCGTGATCACCACAACCGGGCCGATCTCTTGTACTTCATCAGTCACCACAAGGGTAGCGCCGTATTTTTGCAAGAGCGGCTTTACACCTTCAAGGATATCTTCCAGATTACGATAATGGAATTTACCAAAGCTGTTGTATTTGCTCTTAGGTGCTTTTAACTCAAGCTGGATAAGTTGTAAGGCATCAAGTGTGGTTGCCGATGCCATTTGTTGATTCACTGCTGCATTCATCTTAAATCTCCTTAGGCACCGTTGTACTGCGCGTTACGGTAATCAATACGTTGTTCTTTGCTATAGCGTGGAGTTTGGCTTTTGGCACTGCGTTGGATAGCACGTTGGTAATTTACGAGTTTCTTGATATTACCTTTTAGCCAATACACAGATAATTCCTCCTCATTGATCGGGCGAGGCTCGCTATCTAGCGCCTCCTTGACGAGGATAGAGTGCCAGTCAAAAGCAGCAGCCTGCACACCACCGAAGAATTCCGTATCAAAATCAGGGGTGTAATTTAACGATACGTTGACCAGATAAATTTTTGGGCCAAGGCGTACGTTGTAGTAGCCATTCACGTCTTTACAGATGAATTCTGCGAATGGTGTGGTATAGCGTTTCTTTTGCATGACAGGCTCCATATTACTGGTCTTACCCTGTGTATATGATGCTGAATACCCAGTATTTACAGGGCTTTCAAGTCACTGTGCGTCATAGATTGTCGGTTGTATTTTGTTCGATAATGATGTGTTGAATAGCTTAGTTTTTGGGATAGAAGCTGTATGTAATTGTCCCATGGGCTTATCCTCCAAAAATGCCGTAAACGACAGCGGTAAGGACCAGCCAGAGTTGGAAAACGACTAAAATGATAGGGAAGAGCTTAAGCGCATCTTTTAGATTGGCTTTGATGAAGTCGAGTGTACTGACCTGATAATCAGTAGCAGAAGGGTGCTGGTGTAAACGTTGGGACGTTTGACTCGGTATAGGCTTTTGTTTCATACTTATCTCGCTTTAATGCAAAGCCCCGTCGCCGTCCAAAGTGAAGGGGCTTTTTATTTATCACTCTATAAGTATTAGGCGTACCTAATTAAATAGTCAATAGGTTTGCCTAATTTTGATTTTAAAATCTATAAATAAAGGTTACTATTGAATAGTAAATTCAGTATCATCATGCAAACTGAAGTAATGTTGTGGAGCTTTGAGCGAGAGTTATGAGTTTAGAATATAAATCTTTATCAAAAATCTTTAACAGCAATGTCTTAGCGGATGCTGCTGATGGAGATTTTTCATATATTCTAAAAATAGTTGAAAAATTTTTTCCTGATAGAG
>NZ_LZPJ01000070.1:0-53284 GCF_001729365.1 Acinetobacter sp. YK3 | reverse complement strand
AATTCCTTGCTGTTTTTGTTGGTATCATCGAATATAAAGCTGAAATGATCTGCCGTTTTATCAACGTCTCATCTTTTGTTTTTGCCTGATTTGATGACCTGTGCCCATGCCCGTAAATCTTCCACTTGCACCTTATACACTCGCACCCTATTTCCAGATTCGCTTTGCGACAGTCGATGATCTAGGCGCGATTCTTGCGATTTACAATGCTGAAATTCTAAATGGGACAGCCAACTGGAATGATCAGGCCGTTTCTCTGGCGGAATATCAGCAACGCTTTCAAAACATGCAACAGCAACACTTTCCGATGATCGTGGTGGAAGACCTGAACACCCATCAAGTTGCTGGTTATGCCTATTACGCAGCGTTTCGTGCTATCAGTGGTTACCGTCAAAGTATCGAGCATTCTGTTTTTATTGATCCAAGCTATGCACGCCAAGGTCTTGGCAAAGCCCTCATGCAACAACTCATTCATCTCGCCAAACAGCAAAACATGCATATCATGGTCGCCGCGATTGATAGTGAAAATAAAGGCTCTACCGTATTGCATGAACAACTGGGCTTCATTCAAACAGGGTATATGCCACAGGTTGGACAAAAGTTTGGGCAATGGCGTGATCTTGTCTGGATGCAACTGCAACTCACAGAAGCCTAATAAAACATCACTTTTGTAATACGATTCTTACAGCAATTTTTGATTTAAAATGAAAGATATACTTTATTTCAAAAATAGCCACAATGATTAAAACATCCCAACTCGGCCTATGCCTCACAATCGTACTTGTTTCAAGTGCCAGCTTTGCAGAACTTTCCTTCGAGCAAGAATTGCAACAGGGCTGCGCCAAAGTGAAACAATATGCGCAAGCAGGTAAAAAGTTTTACGATCAAAAACAATATCTCAAAGCAGCCAAACAATTTGAAGACCAAGCCGCATGGGCACATTTCTGTCAGGCCAATGCCGATGAAAGCGGGATTCAGGTGAGTGATCGAGACATTGAAATCGCCAATAATAATGTGGGGTTAAGTTATGCCAAACTCGGTAAGCCGCAATGGGCCAGAGTCTGGTTTTTACGTGATAAAAACTCGAAAACCAGCCAATACAACTTAAAACAACTCCCGAAGCCCAAAGTAACCTTTGATTTACAAGGCACTTATGTTCGTGCCAATGGCTTTGGGCAATGGGACTATATCAAGGTCAGCAAAAAACAGAATAAATATGCAATTGCTTTTGATGGCTATTACTTTGGACTGCGCGGCCTGATCTATGGCCCCAATATGGGACAATTTGAAACCAGCATGCCTATCAAGTCAACGCAGGCCAGCTATCGCAATGAAGACTGTCTGATTAAGCTTCAATTTGCCAATGACCCGAATCTAGGTCAAAAAATTGAGGTTGAACAAAACAATGGTGAGTCCTCATGTGGCTTTGGACACAATGTCTATGCAGGCGGAACGTTTTATAAAGTGGAAAACAAATGAATGATCTTTACACCCAAACTCAACAAAAAATTTAAGAAAAAGTATGAGACTCGGAAACGTCATTCACAACCTGCGTGATCTTTGAAAGATATTGTTTCTGCGAAACAATAGAAAAAATCCAAGAATTGAACAGGTTTTGTGAATGACAATGCCTTTGGTTACTTTGGGCGAAACCAAAGTAACTCCAGCCGAAGGCTTATTTAGACATTAGAAGACTTCTTGGTATGACTCCATAAAAATATTCATTTTTTAATATCTACTTTTCTAAATAGTAAAATGAGATATGTAGAGATGGATATTAAATCGCCACCAACTCCCGAATCCCCTTCTCAGGCATATCCTCACCCCGCCCTTGCGCAATCACCTGCCCACGTGCCATTACGGTATAGGCATCTGCCAACTCTTCGGCAAAGTCATAAAACTGCTCCACCAAAATAATCGCCATCTCGCCCTGATCAGCCAGTTTACGAATCACCCGACCAATATCTTTAATAATCGAAGGCTGAATGCCTTCGGTGGGTTCATCCAAAATCAATACGCGTGGTTCAGAAGCCAACGCTCGGGCTATGGCAAGCTGCTGTTGCTGGCCACCGGATAAATCACCACCACGGCGATGTTTCATTTCATCCAGTACAGGGAAAATCTCATATAAATGGCTTGGCACCTTACGCGTCTTAGCCCCTGAGAATTTAGCCATGCCAATTAAAATATTTTCTTCTACCGTTAAAGTCGAAAAGATATCACGACCTTGCGGCACATAGGCCAAACCCGCACGTACCCGTTGTTCAGGGGACATTTTGGCAATATCTTTGCCATCTAACAGGATTTGTCCTGACTTAATCGACAGAATCCCCATCAAGCATTTCAGCAAGGTGGTTTTGCCCACTCCATTACGCCCCAAGACCACACTGCATTCACCGACAGGCGCGTTAAAAGACACATCACGCAGAATATGACTGCCACCATAGAACTGATTAATTTGTTTCACTTCTAACATGTGTCTCTCCTAACGCCCTAAATATTTTTCAATCACATCTTCATTGGCCTGAACTTCCGCCAATGTGCCTTCTGCCAAGATCGCACCTTGGGCCAATACCGTGACTTTTTCACTGATAGTGTCAATAAAACTCATGTCATGTTCGACCACCACAAGGGTATGATTTTTTTTCAGTTCAAGGCAGAGTTCAGCAGTGCGTTCAGTTTCAGCATCGGTCATACCTGCGACAGGCTCATCCAGCAAAATCAGCTTTGGTCGTTGCATCAACAACATGCCAATTTCCAACCACTGCTTTTGTCCATGCGACAGCAAACCTGCTGGCTTCTGTACAAATTCTTTTAAACGAATTTGTTCCAATGTTTCATCCAAAGCCAACTGCGCTTCTGGATCTAAACGAGAAAATAAGCTTTTTTTCACTCGTTTATCTCTTGGTGCAGCCAGTAGCAGATTCTCCATCACGGTGAAATTTTCAAATACCGTTGGTTTTTGAAATTTGCGACCGATGCCTGCTTCGGCAATTTGCTCGGTACTCATTTTGGCTAAATCATAGTTTTGCCCAAAAAATGCCGTACCTGTGCTTGGGCGAGTTTTCCCTGTAATCACATCCATCAAGGTGGTTTTTCCTGCGCCATTCGGCCCGATAATACAGCGTAACTCACCCTCGGCAATATAGAGCGACAGATCATTCAAAGCCCGAAATGAGTCGAACCAGACACTGACTTTTTCCAGATATAAGGCGATGCCATGACTAAAGTCAGCCCCTTTCGGTTTGGCACGCCCGTATCCTTCACCGAGTTGACCGCCATGTTGAGCAGCGTCAATTAATACATCACTCATTTAGTCACGCTCCTTTTTAAAACGATCAAATAGGCCAATCACACCTTTCGGCAGGAATAAAGTCACCACAATGAAGAGTGCCCCTAAGATCAACAACCATGCTTCTGGTGCAGCCACAGTGAAATAGGTTTTCACGGCATTAATTAGACCTGCTCCAAGAATTGGCCCAATCAAAGTGCCACGTCCACCCGCAGCCACCCACACCGCCATTTCAATCGAGTTGACGGGATTCATTTCACTCGGATTAATGATGCCTGCCTGTGGCACATACAACGCGCCAGCAATACCCGCAATCACCGCAGACAAGACCCATGCCGACAGCTTGTACCACAGCGTGCGGTAACCCAGATATTGCAAACGATTTTCACTGTCGCGAATGGCTCCCAAGACCCGACCATAAGGACGATTCATCAGTTGTCGTAGACCGATAAAACACAGCATTAATACCAGTGCAGTAACAAAACACAGCGTGGCACGCATTGATGCAGAGGTGATGTCAAAACCGAGAATGGTCTTGAAACCAGTAAAGCCATTATTGCCCCCAAAGCCTGTTTCATTACGGAAGAACAATAACGCTGCGGCAAAAGTCATGGCTTGGGTAATGATGGAAAAATACACGCCTTTGATTTTGGAGCGAAAGGCAAAAAATCCAAAAATAAATGCGATCAAGCCCGGGATCAGTACCACCAAGGCCAAAGCCCAAGCAAAATGCTCTGTCCCGACCCAATACCACGGCAATTCTGTCCAGCTCAGGAAGCGCATAAAATCAGGCAGCCCATCGCCTGCGGATTGGCGCATCAGATACATACCAAAGGCATAACCACCTAAGGCAAAATACAAACCATGCCCCAAACTCAGAATCCCTGCATAGCCCCAGACCAGATCCAGCGCCAAGGCGACCAAAGCCAAACACATGATCTTGCCAATCAAAGTAATCCAATAAGCGGATAGGTAAAATGCAGAGTCTGGAGACAGCAAATGCAACCACGGCAACAGCAACAGTACGCCGAAACAGATTGCAATCGCCACGGCGCTATACGGCTTATCTGCGAACACAGAAGTAATTTTCATTGGCTTACTCCACAAAACGGCCTTTGATGGCAAACAAACCTTGTGGACGCTTTTGGATGAACAAAATCACAAGAACCAAGAGAATAATTTTTGCTAAAACTGCACCTAAACCAATTTCTAGCACTGTTCCACTGATGCCCAATCCGAGTGCTGCAAGTACGGCACCCCACACTTGACCGACACCACCGACAACGACGACAAGGAAGGCATCAATAATGTAATTCTGACCGAGATCAGGCCCGACATTACCGACTTGTGCCAAGGCACAACCGGCTAACCCTGCCAAGCCAGAACCGAGGCCAAACGCCATCATGTCAATCCGCGCAGATCGAATGCCAACCGCACGTGCCATTTGACGATTCTGTGTGACCGCACGAACGAATAGACCAAAGCGAGTTTTATTCAGTAAGAACACCAGCAGCAATAACACCGCAACGGTAAACGCAATAATGGCAATACGGTTATATGGCAGCATCAGGCTTGGCGTAACCGCAATCCCTCCACTCAACCAGCTCACATTTGAGACTTCGACATTTTGTGCACCAAAGACCATGCGTACCAATTGCATCAGAATCAGACTCACCCCAAAAGTGGCAAGTAAGGTTTCCAATTGGCGACCATACAGCGGACGAATGACGGTGCGCTCAATCAACATCCCAATCAAGGCACTGACCAGAAAAGCCGCAGGAATCGCAGCGATGAGATACCAATCCACCAGTCCAGCAAAATGGGTTTTAAAAATGCTCTGGATCACGTAAGTGGTATAGGCGCCGATCATGATGAGTTCGCCATGCGCCATATTAATCACGCCGAGTAGGCCATAAGTAATCGCAAGTCCGAGTGCAGCAAGCAATAAAATGCTGGCCGTACTTAAACCTGAAAATACATGACCCGACCATTCACTGATCTGCAAACGGGTTTTAATTTTATTTTGTGCATCCAGCAGAGCTGCCTTTAAAGCTGGATTCTGCTGTGGTTGTTCTAAAGTCTGGGTGATAAGCGTAAATACATCTGGACGATTTGAATCAGCCAAGATCTTCACGGCTTCAAGCTTGGTAAACTCATCAGAACTATTAAAATCCAGACGCGCCTTAAGTTGCGCTAAACGGGCTTTGACCTGATCATTTTTTTCATTGACGTAGAGTTGTTTCACGGTCGCCAGATCTAGCTCAGCCAGATTATTTTCTAAAATATCAACCGCGGCTAATCGCTGTGAAGCATCATTGGAGCTGAGTTTAGCTTTGGCTTGCCCAAAATTCAGTGCCTTACGTAAAGTATTGACCAAAGTCACTTGGGATAAATCCGCAGGCCATTGTTCCAGTGGTTGCTGTGCAGGGTAGCTGAACAGTTTGTCATCATTTTTCAGTAAATAGGTATTGCCAGCACTATCGGTATACAACTCATTTTGATCGATATACGCCACCAGTTGATCCAGTTGTTCAATACTGGCAGGCCATTGATTGAGCATGGCACGACGTATGGCAAAATCAGCCTTTACAAAGGTTTGAATGGCATCTTGAGAAGCTGTAGACGTCACGGTTGCTGTGGATGTGGCCTCTGCCCATGCTGGAGTAAATATCAGCTGCGCCATGATGCAGAGCAGTGCCAAAACATAATGCTTCGCCATAGAACTCCCCTTATTGTTGCGGTTTAAATTGATCAAACAAAAAACAGAATGAAAAAGCCTGCTGCTGAAACAGCAGGCTTGAAAAATTATTTAGGGATATACGGACTCCAAGGCTCCGCCTTGATGGTTTGCGGTGTTTTGTAGACTACATCGAACTGACCATCACCACGGATTTGTCCAATCATCACAGGCTTATGCAAATGGTGATTGCTTTCATCCATTTTGAGGGTATAGCCTGATGGTGCAGCAAAGGTTTGACCTGCCATGGCATCACGAACTTTATCCACCTCAGTAGACCCTGCTTTTTCAACCGCCTGCTTCCACATATTGATGCCCACATAAGTGGCTTCCATTGGATCATTGGTCACCACTTTGTCAGCATTTGGCAGTTTGTATTCGACTGCATATTGTTTGAATTTATTCACAAACTCGGTGTTTTTAGGATTTTTCACCGACATGAAATAGTTCCATGCGGCTAAATGACCCACCAATGGTTTGGTGTCGATGCCACGTAATTCTTCCTCTCCTACCGAAAAGGCCATGACTGGAATATCAGAGGCCTTAATACCTTGGTTACCCAATTCACGATAGAACGGCACGTTAGAATCACCATTGATGGTCGAGATCACCGCAGTCTTTTTACCAGCAGAGAATTTTTTAATGTTGGAAACAATGGTTTGATAGTTGCTATGACCAAATGGCGTATATTCTTCCATGATGTCAGCATCAGCGACGCCTTTAGATTTTAAGAAGGCACGCAGAATTTTATTGGTGGTGCGTGGATACACATAATCGGTGCCAAGCAATACAAAGCGCTCAGCTTTACCACCTTCATCTCCCATTAAATATTCAACCGCTGGAATCGCTTGTTGGTTCGGAGCAGCCCCCGTATAGAAGATGTTTTTCGATTGCTCTTGGCCTTCATATTGCACCGGATAGAACAACAAGCCATTCAGTTCTTCGACCACAGGAAGCACAGATTTACGAGAAACCGATGTCCAGCAACCAAAAATAACCGCGACTTTATCTTGAGTAATCAGTTGACGTGCTTTTTCTGCAAACAGTGGCCAATCTGAGGCTGGATCGACAATCACAGGTTCTAATTTTTTACCGAGCACTCCACCATTGGCATTGATTTCATTAATGGTCATCAGCGCGGTATCTTTCAGCGAAGTTTCAGAAATCGCCATCGTGCCTGAAAGCGAATGCAGAATGCCGACTTTAATGGTGTCGCCACTTGTTGCGGGCGCTGTTTTAGCTTCCGTTTTGGTTTGTTCTGTTTTTTTGGCTGGTTTTGAACATCCAACCAAACCAATCCCCATCATGGCTGCCATCAGTACAGACATCGACATTAATTTATTCTGCATCTTTATTCTCCACACCTGAATATTGTGATTTCTACTGGGTGGGGTTATTCAATTTTTATGCCAACACTACAAGCATATGTTTTTATTATGTTTTAATAAATTTTACTGATGATTTTTTTGATCTTGTATACAACATTGCATACAAAAAATACCTCCTGACCTAAAATGATGCAAATTTGTTCAACCAAAATCTCCATACTTTAAACAAAGAAAAAGCCAAGCATTGGCTTGGCTTTAATCTATAGATTTTTTCAGGAATTTAGACGCTAATATCCGCTAAATTACCTTTTTGTTCTAACCAGTGTTTACGGTCAGCTGAACGCTTTTTCGCAAGTAATTTATCCAGCAATCCAGCCGTTAAATGCGCATCATCCAGATCCAGTTGCACCAAACGACGGGTATTCGGATCCATGGTCGTTTCACGTAACTGACTGGCATTCATCTCACCCAAACCTTTGAATCGGGTAATTTGTGGATTTTTATTGCCCTTCACCTTTTTCAAAATCGATTCAAGTTCGTCATCGTCCAAGGCGTAATACACATCCTTACCAATATCAATACGATACAGCGGTGGCATCGCCACAAATAGATGACCTTCCTCAACCAGTGTCGGGAAATGCTTTACGAACAATGCGCACAATAAAGTCGCAATATGCAGACCATCCGAGTCCGCATCGGCAAGGATACAAATTTTGCCATAGCGCAATTCAGACAAATCATCACTGCCCGGATCAACACCAATCGCAATGGCAATGTCATGCACTTCTTGAGAGGCTAAGACTTCGTCCGAAGATACTTCCCAAGTATTCAGGATTTTTCCACGAATCGGCATAATCGCTTGGAAATTCTTGTCGCGTGCCTGTTTGGCACTGCCACCCGCAGAGTCACCTTCCACAATAAACAGTTCACTGTCTTCACGGGTTAAACCGACACAATCGGCTAATTTTCCTGGTAAGGCTGGACCTGCAACAATCTTCTTACGTTCTACTTTTTTCGCCGCTTTGAGACGACGTCCAGCTTTGGCAATCGCCATTTCAGCCAGTTGTGTCGCAATCTCGGCATGCTGGTTTAACCATAAAGCAAATGCATCTTTGGCAATGTTCAGCACAATATTTGATGCTTCACGGCTGGATAGACGTTCTTTGGTTTGTCCTGAGAATTGCGGTTCCTGAAATTTCAACGATAAAATGAAATTCACACCATCCCAAACATCTTCCGCAGACAGTTTCATATTACGTGGCAATAAATTACGTAATTCACAGAATTCACGCAGTGCTTCCGTTACACCTGAACGCAAGCCATTCACATGCGTTCCGCCTTGTGCGGTTGGAATCAGGTTGACATAACTTTCCTGAATCTGTTCGCCACCTTCCACGTTCCAGCAAATCGCAAATTCACACGCTGCACGATCCGCTTGCCCACTACTCACAAAAGCAGGATCAGGTAAAATTTCGCGATCTTGCAGTTCATCCATTAAATAGTCGACCAGACCATTTTCAAATTGCCATTCAATTTTTTCTTTATTGATTTTATCGTCATAAATAATTTTTAAACCTGCCGCTAACACAGCTTTGGCTTTTAAATTATGTTTGAGGGCTTTCAGCGCAAATTTAGGACTATCAAAATATTTTGTTTCAGGCCAGAAACGAACGGTTGTCCCTGTCGCACGCTTTGCCACCTTGCCTTCCAAAACGGCTAATGGCGCAACTGGCTCACCTTGTTCAAAGGCCATTTGATAGAGATTGCCTTGGCGTTGGACAGCAACTTCAACACGGGTCGATAAGGCATTGACCACCGAAATCCCGACCCCATGCAAACCACCTGAGAACTGATAGTTGTCGGTACTGAATTTACCGCCGGCATGTAACTTGGTCAGAATAATTTCGATACCGCTTTGCCCATATTCAGGATGGATATCAACCGGCATCCCGCGTCCATTATCTTCAACTGACAACGAACCATCTTCATATACGGTCACACAAATCTGGTTGGCATGGCCTGCAAGTGCTTCATCGACTGCATTATCAATCACCTCTTGCGCCAAATGGTTTGGACGCGAGGTATCGGTATACATGCCTGGTCGACGACGAACAGGATCTAAACCAGAAAGAACTTCAAGGGATTGTGCCGTGTATTGTGTCACTTGGTCTGACTTCCTTATTGGAGGGCTGCCGATAAAAATTCGAGTACTAAAGGTAATTTTTCTTCAAAATCATCCATTGCATGATTACCACCAGCGTCAGTTAAAATCAATGAGGATGGATGAACTGCACTATAATAGCGTTGAGCCTGACGATAATCCAAGACTTCATCGCCTTGTTGCAAAAGCACGAGAATTTTATCAGCATGCTTTAACTTCGTGTCAGCAATCGATTGTAATTGCTGCAATTGATCTGTATCAAGTGTCCATGATTCAGTGACTTTGAGCGGGATTTGTTCAATACCGAATAAATCTTGAAATAATTGCCATGGTTGCATAGCAGGATTAATCAGTACAGCAGGACAGCCATACTTTGCGACAAAGTATGTCGTATAAAAGCCACCGAGACTGCTTCCCACCAAAACTACTTTATCACGTGGTAAACTTTCGATAAGCTGAGAAAGCTGTGCAAGTACCTGATCAGGTGTCCGATTTAAATCAGGTAAATGCACCTGAACATGATCGAGTCCTGCACAATATTGTTGCAATAATTGCCCTTTTATCGACATCGGGCTACTTCGAAAACCATGTAAATAAATAATTTGCATATGCACCAAAAGAGACAGTGGCTTGACTTATAGTGAAATAAATCACATTATTTTGCTTAATCGTTATGCAAATAACAATATTAAATACAGATAAGCTCAATATTGTCGGACATAAAAAACGATACTGCACTCCGTTCATCAGTATTCTAAAAAAACTACTTATGAAAGATTTAAGATGTAAGCGTTTGTTGTAGTTTATCTAAATAGTATAACGTGAATCACTTCAAACCTTCGGTATATATCAAGGATGGGGAAATCAATATGCCAAGTTTAACACCTCTGCATGAAACCTACTGCAAGTGGGATCGTACGCCCCCGAGTCAGGCAGATGTTCTGGAGGGTTTGGCCCAGCTCGTCAGTACCAGCTTAAGCGGGGTGCACGAATTGGTGCAACTAGTACAAACTGAGGTATTACGGACAACGCTCGGTTTAAGTGCACAAAAAGCCAAGAAATTACAAAAACACCCGCAACTGCAAAAGTTCTACCAGTTTTCCTATGTGGCCCTACAAAAATACGGCAGTCATTTTCTTGCCCCTAATTTACGTCGCATTATCGCCAAATTCCCTATTCTACATGACAAGCCACTAACGCCGACATTACATTTTGCAGTGGGTGCGCTGAACGGCATTTTCGGTGATTTCTTTTTAAAGCAACATAATCCAATGGCATTGCCGATGGTGCTTTACGACCACTATGGGTCTTTGCAGCAAGGAGAACTGACAGGTCGTGTCGTGATCCTGACACATGGTTTATGTATGAACCATCTAACTTGGTCTAACCATCGTTATGGCGGGATTGGTGAACGTCTGCTAGCTCAACGTGATAACAACACCATGTTGTATCTGAACTACAACACAGGGCGTCGGATTTCAGCCAATGGTCGTAGTTTTGCCAACACCTTAGAAGATCTGGTCCAGCGTAATCCACGTATTACCAGTATCGACCTGATTGGACACAGTATGGGTGGACTGGTTTCTCGCAGTGCCCTGTTTTATGGCAAGCAGAATCTATATCAATGGGTACATATGGTCGAGAACCTCGTCTGTATTGGCTCGCCACATCATGGTGCAGTACTGGAACGTTTTGGCTTTGTCTTACAGGATAAACTTGGTGCATTTCCATTTATCAGTCTGATTGGTCAGTTGGTCAATGTACGCAGTAACGGCATCTTAGATCTGCGCCACGGCAGCGTTCGTGATGATGACTGGGAACATAATGATGCACGTATTGGTTTTGCAGATGACAATCGTAAGCCCGCACCACTCCCATCACATATTAATACTTTCCTGATTGCAGGAACTTTAGAATTCGAGAAGCTTCGTAATAAAGCGCTCTCTGTGATTGGTGATTATTTGGTCAGTGTCAAAAGTGCCTTGGGTGAACATCCAAATCCTCGTTTTCAACTTAAGCTACCAGACACACATAAAGCGGTTTTTTATGGACTGAACCATTTTGAAATTCAGTATCACTCCAGTGTCGCCGAGCAGATTACGCGTTGGTTATATCCTGATGCGAGAGAAAAAGTGGAAGCTGGGGTACAGACACATATGATCAATGTACCGAACAATTATACCTTTGATGATTTAGAAGGGATTGTTGAAACTTAAATAGATAAGCCCGGCTTTATAGCTGGGCTTATTTATTAATGAAAGATTTTATTCTTTGAATTGATCGTAAACTCTATATTTAAAAATATTCCGGATTAATGTTTCTTGAAATAAATATCCATTAAGCGCAGATACAATATTGCGATCATTCCCTGACTTTGCACAAGATAAATTTACATCTACTGAGTCTTCTACTCTAAAGTCTTCTTTTTTAAGCTTTGCACGATCTATTTCTCTGGAATATGCGAATGAATTATTATCATTATAAATCATAATAAGATCTTTCCGATTATGCTTCAGATAAGACCAGTAAATATAATAAATCTTATTTTTATATAAAATATGATTACATGTTCCTGTAGACATCCAGTTTTTATCTTTTAAATTAAAACCAAGTTCTTTTACTAATTTTTTATTATCTTTATTAAAGCTATTTTCCCCAGATACTAGGACATTCCGTATCTTCTAAAACTTTTACTTGTACAGCAACTTCATTCCAATATTTCTTGCACTGTGCCATTCTTTCTGCATATACATAACCTGTGGTTAATAATAAACTTAATCCCATAATTATCTTTTTAATTTTCATGACTCATATTACCTTAAAATACATAAATCCTGATTTAAAATTATATAAAGATTATTATACCTTATAATCACGTCAAAAATTTCATCTAAGAGTTATTGCCAAAATGAAACTCATTTAGATAAACCCCCTAACTTCTATAGCTCTCTCTGCAATAATACTAGTTTAATTAAATTTAAAAAAACCCGAAATATAAATCCTATATTTCGGGTTTTAGGGAAACTAAATAGTTGTCTGTTATTTTTTAACCACACTATAATTTCTAAATAGCTGCCATAAGCAGATCAATAAAATCAAGCTGAAATATAATAAAGACCACACTGGTAGTGATTGTCCCAAGAAAGTCCAGTCCACCACCGCACATTCGCCCGAACCCGAAAGTACTTCTTGCAGTACAGTTTTCATTGGTAAGGCATCAACTAGATAATCCAGACCCGGACCACAGCTTGGCACTTTATCTGGCGGTAAACTTTGCAACCAGACATGACGTGCCGCCACGCCAACCGACCAGCCAATCGATAAGGTCGCCAAGAATGCATAAAAACGTTTGAATCCACTTGAAACAGGGTTATGAATAAATGCAACCAGTGCAATTAATCCCATTCCAATCAAGCCAAGGCGCTGGAAAATGCAAAGCGGGCAAGGATCCAAACCTTGCACATGTTCTAAATACAACGCAAATGAGATACCAATGATGCTCGTCAGTACCAACAACGCACTCACTAAGCGGTAATTCCAACGCATGGGAAATCCTCTAAAATATTAGGGTCTGTTGACCTGTTGCTCGTTCAACAGGCCCTAGCGATATTGTGCAAGATATTGTTCAAAACTCATGTCGTTATCTTGTTCAAGTTGCGCCTGTTTTTGCAATGAAGTTTGCGCTAATTGCGCAAAGTATTGTTTGGTTTCTTCACTCAGTGGATGCTGGTCATAGTGATCGACGTGTTGCTGCGCCATCACACTACCAAAGTTCCAGGTTCCACCATGTTGTAAGGTATCTGCAATCACATGGGCTGAAAGTGTTTCTTCAACATGGTCCAAACGCTGCTGCATAATCTGGATCGCATCCTGATAAAGATGCGTATCTTCCATTTGATCTAATAAAATCGCGCAACCTTGAATTGCATTTAAATGACGTTGTGCCCAGTCTTTTAACGCAATCGAGTTTGAGCCTTCTTCAATCTGTGCATCTCCTGCACGACCACGATTGACCACTTCAAGTTGATTACGATCAATCTGTTCCTGCTCTTCCGCAAATAGATCTGGACTGTCATTCAATAAACAATAGAGCGCTAAACTTTCCAGAAAACCAGCCGAAATCTCGTCAATACCAATCGCGCTATATGGGTTCACATCGACTGCACGCAATTCTACATATCCAACACCACGGTTTTTCAATGCCTGAGATGGTGTTTCACCTGCTTGAGGCACCTGTTTTGGACGAACCAGACTATAGTATTCATTTTCGATCTGGAGCACATGATCATTGATCTGAATTGGCTCACCCTGCTCATCATTTAAACCTAAATCGGTAAATGCAGGATAAGGGGTATGCACGGCTTTCTGTAATCCATCCAGATAATCATGCAGGTCATTGTAGTGAATACCCAGTTCTTTCTGTGCCGAGTTCTGATAACCCAAGCGTCCCATCCGCAAGGCGGTCGCTTCTGGTAAATATAAAGTTCCTTTTACCAAAGGCTGCAAATGATGTTCACGACCAGTCAGGAAACAGCGACATACCGATGGGCTCGCGCCTAACATATACATGACCAGAGGAATTAAGCGGATAAAATTCCGAATCAAACCAAAATAGCGATGACTACGATAATCTTGCAGGCTGAGCTGTTTTAATTGTTCATCTTGCTCATGCTGCTGTAAGGCAATAAATAACTGGTCAGGGAAAGATAAATTATAGTGAACCCCTGAAATGGTCTGCATACGGCGACCATAACGCACCCCCAAGCCACGGCGGTAAAGCGTTTTAAAACGACCGATATTGGAAGAACCATATTGAGCTAGTTTAATATTTTCTTCGTTATCGTCCAACATACAAGGCATGGATAAAGGCCACAGTCGTTCGCCTTCTTCCAATTGCTGATGCACGACACTATGAATGTCACTTAATTCATTTAAAGCTGCGGCAATCGTCGTTTGAGGAGTGGTAATAAACTCCATCAAGGCTTCTGAATAATCGGTGGTGATATGTGGATGTGTCAGTGCCGAACCCAAAGCTTTTGGATGATTTTTTTGTGATAAAAATCCATTACTTTGCATACGTAAACTTTCACGCTCAATCCCGCGTAACATCCCTTTTAATAGCGATGCATCTACCCAAGTTGGTATCACAGAGGAAGTAAGTGTGCTGGGTTGATTCATATTATAGGCTCGCTTATTCAAGATCAGCCGACCACATAAAAGGTAGCGACTTCGTCGACCATACAGACATCATGACAATGCCAATCCCTTCGACTCAGCCAATTATAACGACAATTATGATCTAGTCATCTAGGCTCTGTTAACATTTCATAAATGCTTGTGACAGAAATCCCTGTTTAGTTTGGCAATTTTTATCACAATCTTGTTACATAAGACACGCTGAAATTGTGATTTTATTGAAAAATAAATCTTCTAGAGGAGGCTCGCCCATGCAAGCGCAAGACATTCTGAATTTTTGGTTTGACCCTGACCACCGCTCACTCTGGTTTGCCAAAAGCGATGATTTTGATGCAAAAATTCGCGAGTCATTTCAAGAGATTCATCATCAGGCAGCTCAGGCGGAACTTTGGTCATGGCGCAAAACCCCTGAAGGCCGTTTAGCTGAAATTATTGTACTTGACCAGTTCTCCCGAAACTTATATCGAGATCAGGCACAGGCCTTTGCTTACGACAGTCTGGCCTTGGCACTGTCACAAGAAGCGATTAGCCTACAATTAGATGCTCAACTCAGTCCTGATCAGCGCTCATTTTTATATATGCCCTTTATGCATAGCGAATCCAAACACATCCACGAATTTGCATTAAAATTATTCCAGCGCTTAGGCAATGAAATTAATTTAAATTTCGAGAAAAAGCATAAAGTGATTATTGATCGCTTTGGACGTTATCCACATCGAAATAAAATTTTAGGGCGTGACTCGACACCAGAAGAACTGGAATTTTTAACACAACCGAATAGTAGCTTTTAAGTCGATCTCCCTCGGCACTGAACATAGGAAAAGCATATGAAATCTTTATTAATATGCACACCGCTCCTTGTCGCACTGACATTTGCAGGATGTGCAACGGTTCCTTCCAAACCCAGAACATTTGACCAGCTCGGTCAATTCACCGCTTATCCGTTAAATAACAAAACTTACCGTGTCGGTTTTCAGGCGGATAACAATTTGAGTTATGGTACAGCAGAGGAAATTACCTTGCTCAAGGCAGCGCAAACCACCGTTAAAAATGGTTTCCGTTATTTTAGTGTGGTGGATGATCCAAGTAATGCCCGTCATAAAACACCCCGTCAGGCCGTGATTTATCCGACACCATCGTATTATCCTTATGGTTACTATCGTCGTCACCCAGCCTTTTGGCCTGATCCATTCTACGATACCCCACAAGTGGTCAATATTGATCCAATTCAAGTGTCGTATACTATCGAGTGTTTCAAGACTCAGCAGCAATCGCCAGATGCCTTTGATGCGCAACTGATTTTGCAATCTTTGGGGCCAAAATACGGTTTGAGTCCAACAGGAGAAGTGTTGCAGCCGCCTGCACCACCTCAAAATAAAAAGTAAGTTAAAAGGATGGCTCAATGAGTTCAGTCGAAGAAATCCACGTACCTAGCCTACAAAGAAGTAAATACTTCGCCACCATGGCCCTGATTATTGCCGTGGTGTCATGGATTGCTTTAATGGTTGCGGCGCATTTTCTCCCTGAATATAAATGGCTCATCCATATCTTTATGCTGGGCGCAGAAGCAGGCGTGGTGGGTGGCTTAGCCGATTGGTATGCGGTCACGGTCTTGTTCCGTAATCCCTTTGGCAAAATGCCTCTACCCAAATTATTGCGTGACCACACCGAAATTATCCCACGTAACAAAGCCCGTATTGCCGAGTCGATGGGACGTTTTGTGCAGGAGAACTTCCTGTCACCGCAAATTGTCGAACGCAGTTTACAAAATGCCGATATCAGTTTGGCCGTTGGACAATGGTTAGCCAATCCAAAGAATAATCAGCATGTAGTGCAGATGATTCAGCACACCGTGCCAAGAATTTTTGAATTTGTTAGCCAAGATCAAATTGCGCATTTTGTCCAGAATAACAGTGTGCAATGGGTCAGAAGCACCAAGGTCAATAAGCTGGCTAGTGAAATGCTACGAGCGGTGCTGGAAAATGATTTCCATCAGGATGTATTACAACGCGGACTGGATCTGGCACATGAGTGGATGGTATCTCATCCTGAAGAAGCACGCGATTTATCACGTAAACTGTTTCAAGAGCTTGGTGTCTGGAAACTAGCCAAAGGCGCTAGCTGGATCGGGATTGACGTCCAGCAACGTACCATTGACTCGCTGATAGAAAAAGTTGAGTCGATGCTAGCCAATCCTGATCATCCATGGCGTCAGGATATTGAAACAACCACACATAATCTGATGCTGGAACTGGCAGATACCGAAAGCGAAGCCAGCCAACGTTTAAATCGTGGCAAAGATGCGTTGCTGGATAGTCCGCAAGTATTGAACTTTATCAGTGGTGCAGTCGCGATTCTATGTGATGCGATTAAGACCGATTTAATGCAGGAAGATTCAGGAATTGCGACTAACTTACAGGCGGCGATACAGCAACTAGGTGAAAGCCTGATTCAAAATGAAAAAGTACGTCATGTGTTAAATGAAAAAATGATCGGCTTAGCGACCAATTTCAGTGAGCAATACAGCGACAAAATCATTCGCTATATCAGTGAACGCATCCATGAGTGGGATTCACGTGAAATGATTGCCAAAATCGAAAGCGAGGTTGGCGGTGATTTGCATATGATCCGTGTTAACGGCGTGATTGTCGGGGCTTTTATCGGTTTAGCACTCGGTGTTATACGTGCTATTGTGGAAAATGTTTTGTAAATTAAATCAAATCGTAAAGTTCTCTAGCTCAATTTAAGTTGGGATCAACTATCGTGACGGCGGCATGGATGCCGCCCGTAGTGCTGCGGCCTCAAGGATGGGCCGTCAGCACTACAAAGGATTTTTGTTACTTTTCATCCTTGAAAAGTAAAACATGCCTATGCAAATTACATATAATTTCTCACAGCCTATGAGGCTGTGCAGAGTCATCGTAAAAAAGAAATTAGATATTAAAAAGGACATCCGATGTTGCAACTTCAGTCAAAACTCCCAAGCCAAGGCGTTACCATCTTTAGCGTAATGACTGAACTCGCACACCGCCTCAATGCCCTCAACCTGTCACAAGGCTTTCCCGATTTCCCAGCTCCACCAGCATTACTTGAAGCGCTTAGCCAAGCGACGCTCTCAGGCCATAACCAATATCCAGCAGGTGATGGTGTACTGGCTTTACGAGAACAACTGGCCACACAATTTTTACAACGCGATCAAATACAACTTGATCCTGCCACTGAAATCACCATCACTTCAGGCGCAACCATCGCGATCTTTTGCGCCATTCAAGCCTGCATCCATGCAGATGATGAAGTGATTATTTTTGATCCCAGCTATGACAGCTACGCCCCAGCAGTTCAACTGGCTGGTGGAAAATCCATTCATATCAACTTGGAAGCACCCTCTTTTCAAGTGGATTGGCAAAAAGTCAAAGACCGTATCAATGCGAAAACCCGCATGATTATTGTGAATACGCCGCATAACCCAACGGGTGCAATCTGGTCAGAACAAGACTGGCGACAACTGATTGAACTAATTCAAGATAAAAATATTGTGGTGCTATCAGATGAAGTCTATGAACATCTGGTATTTGATGGACAAAAGCACTTTAGCGCACTGCAATTTCCTGAATTACGCGAACGCAGTTTTGTGATTGGTTCTTTCGGTAAAACCTACCATGTCACAGGCTGGAAAACAGGTTATTGTGTTGCCTCTCCGCAGCTGATGCGTTTGTTCCGCCAGATCTATCAGTTTGCCAATTTCTGTGGCAATACCCCTTGCCAGTTAGCCCTTGCCCATTACATGCAACAGCACCCTGAACATATTCAAGAGCTACCTCATTTTTATCAGGCAAAACGCGATCTGTTTAATACACACATTCAAGATTCACGCTTTCAATTCCTACCTTCCCAAGGCACCTATTTCCAGAATCTGGATTACAGCAACATTCGTCCAGATCTAAATGATGTTGAGATGTGCCAGTTCCTTGCGGAGCAACACAAAATCGTGGCGATTCCCATTTCAGTATTTTACCGACAAGCGCCAGAATCACTGCGCTTGATACGATTCTGCTTCGCCAAGACTGATCAGACACTACAACGTGCAGGTGAAATCCTCCTACAGTGTTGATCAACAAAAAATAAACCGAACGATAAAGTTCCCAGCATCGCTTATGATGGTATGTTGAAAAAATAGATACGCTTCAGGATGAAGGGTGAAGGAAACTGAATGACTCCACGTCAACCTCTGGTGATGCAACCGAATCTCTGGAAAACATTTTTTGTGTTTCTGGTACCTTTGATTGCCACCAATATTTTACAAAACCTGTCGGGAACGATTAATACCATCTTTGTCGGTCAAATGATGGGCGTAGATGCGATTGCGGCTGTTTCCGTATTCTTCCCGATCCTGTTCTTTTTGCTTGCCTTCGTGATCGGTATTTCTGCTGGGACAACCGTACTGGTGGGACAGGCCTGGGGCGCACAAAACCTTGAAAAAGTCCGCTGTGTAATTGGTTCAACCTTATTTATGACCATGATCGGCGGATGCATTATCGCGGTGCTCGGTCTAGTATTTGCCAAGCATATTCTGGAATTATTGGGTACAGATCCAAAGGTGATGCATCTCTCCTTGCCTTATGTGCAATGGATGCTGGTCGGTAGTCCGCTGCTGTTCGTTTATATTATTTATACCTCGATTCTTCGCGGTGTCGGGGATAGCGTCACGCCTCTGATTGCCTTAAGTCTGACCAGCCTGATTGGTCTAGCCGTAACGCCAGTTTTACTGAAAGGTTATTTGGGTTTCCCTGCATTGGGAATTGTCGCGCCCGCGATTGCAACCATTATGGGCTATGCCTTTGTGCTGATTTTCTTAGCCGTTTATCTGAACCATAAAAATCATCCATTAAAGATAGATCGCCAATTGTTGCAACATATCCGCCACGATTCCGAGCTCAGTAAATTAATTCTAAAACTCGGTATTCCAACAGGCATTCAGATGGTCACGACGTCACTGGCGGGGCTGGTGATTATCGGTCTCATTAACCATTACGGCGCGCATGCCACCGCTGCCTATGGTGCCGTGAATCAGGTACTGAACTATATTCAATTTCCAGCCTTGTCGATTTCGATTGCGGCCTCGATTTTTGCTGCTCAAGCGATTGGTGCAGGTAAACCTGATTTATTGGCCAAAGTGACCCGTACCGCTTTGGGCATGAATTTCTTGTTTACGGGAACATTGATTGTTCTGGCCTATTTATTCTCAAAATATTTAATGGCGCTGTTTATTACCGATCACAGCGTAATTGTTTTGGGACAACAACTACTCTTTATTGTGTTGTGGTCAATTTTATTTTTTGGCGCCAGTGCAATTTTTGCCTCGATCATGCGTGCCAGCGGTACAGTCAATATCCCGATGCTGATCAATATTTTTACCATTATCCTGATCGAAGTACCGTGTGCCTATTGGTTTAGTTCATTGTGGGGCTTAACGGGTATCTGGATTGCCTATGCGCTGTCCTTCGTGAGTCTGTGCATCTTCCAAGGCTTTTATTATCAATTCTTCTGGAAGAAATCAAAAATCAAAGTCCTGATTTAACCTGAGTTCGAGGCTGAATATGGTACTTGGAAACGTCATCTACAACCTGAGCAAGCCAAAGCGACTAAAGCTTTGGTGAAGCGCAAGATAAACACTGTGCGTAGTTTGTTATTCAAGCATAGCTTTCACCTTGTGGTACGGCAAAGATTATTAATCTTCGCTATTCGCCCCTCAGGTTTTGCCCTTACGGAGCATTCGCTCCTCATACCAAAACAAAAGTAGAGCGAGCCTGAACAAAGTTGAAATATATTTCAACTGAAGTGCAAGACGTAGTGGCTGATCCTAAAATTGGATGAGGACATTGTAAGACTCCACCAAGCTAATTATTTTCAATAGCTTAGAGGGTAGTCAAACCGAACTCAGATTGTTTAATATCTGCTTGTTCTGACACAAATAAAAAAGCCATTCAAATAGAATGGCTTTTTTCATGCTGTAATGACTTACATCATCTTGGTTGCAAAGGCTGCAATGCGTTGATAACCCGTTGGGAATAAACGCTGGAAAGAATCCACAATACGTGCATCTGTACCAATTAACAGACGGCGTTTATCCTTCTGCACTGCATTCAGAATTTGACGTGCAGCTTCTTCTGGCGGCGTACGCAGGAACTTATCAAATTGCTTGATTGATTTGCTCGGATCCATACCCAAACTCTTCAAGCTGTCATTCATTTTCGCTGCTTTGGCAATATTGGTACGAATCCCGCCTGGGTGTACACAAAGAGAGCTGACACCGCCCTTCTCAATATCCAACTCCTGACGTAATGATTCAGTGAAACCACGTACTGCGAATTTGGTTGCATTATATGCAGATTGGGTTGGCTGCGAAGTTAAACCAAAGATACTTGAAATATTGATGATATGACCATCTTTGGTTTGTTTGATAAATGGCAGGAATTCTTTAGTGCCATACACCACACCCCAGAAATTGATGCCTACGATCCATTCCAAATCTTCATAGCTTGCACCTTCCACGGTTGAGCCAAGTGCTACACCTGCGTTATTGAAGATCATATTAACCGAACCATGATCCTGTACCGTCTCTTGCGCCCACTGTTTCACCGCATCACGGTTTGACACATCAAGTACTTTCGTCGTCACTGTTACAGGGTATTGCTTCAATAATTCAACGGTTTGTGCCAAACCTTTTTCATTGATATCACTTAACGATAAATGACAGCCTTGTTTCGCTAACAAGATCGCCAGTTGTTGTCCAATCCCAGAACCAGCACCCGTGATCGCTGCGACTTTATTTTTAAAATTTTTCATTGCCTATCCTTTGTGTTGCGAATGATATGCACAATATTCGCCCCAATCATGCGTTGTCATGTGCTGTTTAACCTGTAACCAATATAATTTTGACAATACAGGTTGTCAATATAGTACACTCAAGCTTTAAGACAAATGGCAATAACCGACACCTAACATGTCATAATAGGCCTATTTACATTCTTGATCGAAGATGTTTAAAAGAGACAAGGCATATTTTCAAAATTTAGTTATGCTAGATCAACAGCACATGGCAGCAATGTAAAAAAGCACGAAATATACGATTTAGAGAATTTTAGGGAACGGTTTTTCAATGGCAACTCAAGAGCAAGCGACAGACAAGAAAAAAAAGACAGCAGTGAAAGAGCGACAATTCAAGGGTCTTTCTTTAACTGAGCGCAAAGAAGCACGTCGTGAAAAACTGATTGAAGCGGGTATTGCGACTTACGGTACACATGGCTTTTTCTCGGTGACCGTTAAAGATGTCTGCAATGAAGCCAAGCTGACTGAACGCTACTTTTATGAATCATTTAAGAAAAGTGAAGATCTTTTTCAGACTGTGTTTCTAAAAATGATCGAAAAAATGCAAACCTGTCTGACTCAGGCTGTACTCATGGCAGCACCTGAACCTAAAAATATGGTGAATGCAGGCTTATCAGCACTCCTGAACGCCATTAAAGATGATCCGCGTATGGCACGGATTATCTATATCGATGCCATGCTGGTTCAGGACCTGCATAATCAAGCCACGATTCAGGAAACCTTGACTCAGTTTGACCGTATTATTCAAGGCTTTGTGATGATTACCATGCCCAATGCGCCGCAAAGCACCGAAGAAGTGTCTTTAATGGCAACGGGCTTAAATGGTTATGTGACCCATATTATTATTCGATGGGTCTCAGAAGGCTTTAAACAGCCGCTTGCAGATGTGCTTTCAGCTTGTTGTGCTGTGTTTTTGTCCTTTATCGAAACAACATCTCAAAAAAATTAAAATCGTTTTACAGTTTTGTGACATGAAAAGCACTTCCATGACAAATTGATTAACTCAATGAATTTACTTGCTTTATACCTAGGCAAGTTGTCATCATTTGGTCATTGCGCTGCCCCACAATTGTCACAATTTATTGCTAAATTCGACTTTATTCCCTCTTTTGCAATGATATTGTCATAATTAATCTTTGTAATAAGCCTGTCATAACAACAAAACGGTTAAACCGTTACGGAATTTAAGGGTATTGCGCTGTGAAAGATGACTATATTTTAATTGTCGATGATGAGTTACCGATCCGCGAAATGATCCATACCTCTTTGGATATGGCAGGCTTCCAATGTTTACAAGCTGAGGATGCCAAACAAGCGCATCAGATTATCGTTGATCAGCGTCCTGCACTTATCTTGCTGGATTGGATGTTACCAGGTGGTGTGAGTGGTGTAGACTTATGCCGTCGCCTTAAACGCGACGAGAACCTGTCTGAAATTCCTGTAATCATGCTCACTGCACGCGGTGAAGAAGACCATAAAGTTCAAGGTCTTGACGCAGGTGCAGATGATTACATGACCAAACCCTTCTCGACACGTGAACTGGTTTCCCGTATCAAGGCGGTATTACGTCGTGCCAACGCACTGAGCGGTGAAAAAGTGATTGATGCCAATGGCTTATTGCTGGATCCTGTCAGTCAGCGTGTTAGCTTTGGCAATAGTATTTTAGATATGGGGCCAACAGAATATCGTTTACTGGCCTTCTTTATGACTCACCCGGAACGCGCTTATACACGCGCCCAGTTACTTGATCAAGTGTGGGGTGGCAATGTCTATATCGAAGACCGTACCATTGACGTGCACATCCGTCGTTTACGCAAAGTGTTAGAACCTTTTGGTGTTGACCGCTTTGTCCAAACGGTTCGTGGCACAGGTTATCGCTTCTCGACACGAGCAGATTTAGCAGTAGGTTAAAAATCTTTTATGTATGAACCTTATCCCGTCCCTGAACTGGCACGTGAACACCAGCGTTTTCGCTACAGCAGTTTATGGACGTTTGCAAAACAAGATTTAAGACTGTTACTTTTTTTCTTATTGATTGCAAGCTTAATTGGATTTGGGGTTGGATACTTTTGGAGCTGTATTTTTATTGCTTTTGTGGTGTTTTTCGCCCTGCAGCTCCGCTCGCTTTATCTGGTCAATGAATGGATTTCAAACCGCCCCTATGATGTCCCGCCCAACTTAAACGGGATCTGGGGTGCATTACTGTTCAATGTTTATCGTGCACAACGTCAGGAACGCATCGTTCAAGCGGAAATGGTTGGTCTCATTGACCGAGCCCAGTCTTCTCTGGTTGCTCTGGCAGAAGCCGTGGTTCTGATTGATGACCAACATCAAATCGAATGGTGGAACCCCGCAGCCGAAAAGCTATTGGGTATTAGTCCCCTCGACCGCGGACGTAACTTATTGTCGATTTTACGTCAGCCAAGTTTCATTGAATATTTTAACAACCCAGATCAATCCCCTGATGGGATTCGTCTGCAAGCGCAGATGGAAGAAGAGCGTTATGTGCACGTCAAACTCACCCGTTTTGGGGGAGAAAGTCGTTTATTGGTCGCACATGACACCACGCGCGTCCATAATCTGGAACAAATGCGTAAAGACTTTGTCGATAATATTTCACATGAATTGCGTACACCGCTGACCGTACTCAGTGGTTATATCGAAACCTTTACCGATCAAGATGACATTACGCCGCGCTGGAAACGTGCTTTTACGCAAATGCAGTCCCAGACCAAACGTATGAATGCCTTGGTCAATGATTTATTGTTGTTATCAAATTTAGAAAATAATAAGAAAGTCGCAAAAAATCAGATTATTGATATGGCAAATCTAATGAACCAGATCTTTGATGATGCGCGTGCTTACAATCTTGATTATGGTCATACTTTAAATTTGGATATTGATAGCCATTGCGACCTAATTGGCTCAGATATTGAAATTGCCAGTGCTTTCAGTAATTTAATTACCAATGCAATTAAATATACGCCGCCTGGTGGCATCATTACCATTGGTTGGCATGAAGCAGGTGACCATGCCTCTTTTACGGTACAGGACAACGGTATCGGGATTGATCCAAAACATTTACCACGCCTGACTGAACGCTTCTATCGCGTTGATAGCGCGCGTAGCCGTCAAACTGGTGGTACAGGTTTAGGACTTGCCATTGTAAAACATGTACTCATGCAACATGGCGCACATCTAGAGATCACCTCTAAAGAAAATGAAGGCTCAACCTTTACCGCGATCTTCCCCAAAGAACGTCTTTATCGAATGCTGTAAATGTTTAACTTCAATAAAAAAGCCGATCCTTCTCGATCGGCTTTTTAAATTCTGGATCATTCCAATCAACTACTTGCTTTCGCATTGAGCTCTGTCGGCTCGACCAAATGACTTGGCAAGCCAAAGATATGGTCAAAAAAGTAATTATAAACAAAGGTATAACATGGAATCAGCACCATCAAACTGAAGTCCAGCAAGAATGCTTTGACTAAACTGATTTGCATCCACCATGCGATCAATGGAATCAAAATCATGACCAGCACAATCTGGAATCCAATCGCATGCGCAACACGTCTCAACACGGTACGCTTTTTCGACGTTTGAGTTTTTTCCCACATCTCAAACACGTAGTTATAAAAAAAGTTCACTGTTACGGCAATGACCGCAATTAAAATCGACAAAGGCCCTGTATGGCTAATGGTGGTACCTGAAAGTACTGCCAGCACCATTGCACAGATAAAAAAGCTAAAAACTTCATAGAAAAAGACGTAGGTGACTCTTCTCTTGGTTCCTTGCATTACAACACCTTGAAATAAATAATGAGTGGATTTTACGCTTTAATTTTGATAAAAAAAGTCAATCGTTATCAGCACAGCTGACAAGTAAATTAAAATGAAATTGACCAGTGAACAACTTGAACTGATTCTTGAAATTATTGATCGTGGTAATTTTTCGGCGGCTGCCCGAGCACTGAATCGGGTTCCTTCCGCAGTCAGTATGGCGATTGCCAATTTAGAGGCAGAATTAAATTTAAAATTATTTGAACGCAGTAAAAACCATCTTGCTCCCACTGAAATTGCTTTGTCCATCGAACCCCATGCCCGATTGATTGTGACTAAATTGCGCCAGCTAGAAATGCATTTAACTGAACTTTCAACAGGACTGGAAACCCGTATTGCGATTGGGATCGCTGCGGACATCAACCAGAAGCTGCTCTTGGCTGGTATTGAGCGTCTGATGCAACGTTACCCACTTCTGGATATTGAAATGGTCAGTGCGCCCCAACAAGAATTAAAAGCACGTTTACATCAAAATGAAATTGATCTTTATATTGCCTATAGCTCATCCGAACTCGACCTGAATGAACGATTCCGACTGCTCGGAACTGAAAAATTTGTCGCGGCGGTTTCCCCGAAAGATGCACAACAGCTTAAGGATAATAATAAAAATGAACTCACCATGCTCTCTGAACTCAGACAGATTATTGTGGCAAGCAAACACTATCCCCTTCCAGATAGTCGCGTTCTGGTTTCTGATTCCTGCTGGTATACCGATAGTTTATTTATGGCGATTAATATGGTGGAACAAGGTTTCGGATGGGGCAATTTTCCGCTCTCGATCGTGCAAGAGCATTTTGCAAAAGGCAGTTTGATTCGACTGGAATTTCGTGACACCACCAATCGACTGGATATGCCGATCCATGCAATCTGGCCGAGCCACAAACCTTTAAGTCAAACGACTCAGATGCTCATCGAACTCTGGACAAAAGAAATCAATATCGAATAAAAAAAGCCCGACATCCTGTCGGGCTTTTTCGTATTCCTTTCACTAGGTACAACTCCTGTCATACCTCACGTCCTGATGCCTGAACTTATCATTTTTGTTTTATGTTCTGGAACTTCCTGTTCCTGATGTGTTCATATTAGGCAATTCAACCTAGGTTGAAAATGGGACATTTCCTCTAATCAGTGTAAGCAAAAACGTACATCAGCATGCCCTCATCTCATTTTTCTAATTAGTCATAATATAAAAGATAATACGAGCATT
Organism: Acinetobacter sp. YK3; assembly: GCF_001729365.1. Lineage (NCBI taxonomy): Bacteria > Pseudomonadati > Pseudomonadota > Gammaproteobacteria > Moraxellales > Moraxellaceae > Acinetobacter > Acinetobacter sp. YK3. The sequence continues at coordinate 26,636 of NZ_LZPJ01000070.1, read as the reverse complement.
TCTCTAATCGCCAGCTAAATCAGCCTGCTGCGATATCACCTGCATCCCCATATAGCTGTCATAACTCTGCGCCAATAGACAAATCATCACAAAGGCAACTAAGGTCAAAATCTGCTTTTTCATTCTCATCATTTTCTACCTCATTCAAGCATCTATGAAAAAGGTATAAGATTTTTCCCATCTCATCTAATATAGAAAAAACCAGCACTGATCTAATTTTGAGATATGTGGACATTAAAACAATTTAATTATCTAATCACGATTGTAGAAACGGGCGGTTTCATTGCCGCCTCAGAAAAGCTGTTTATTGCCCAATCCGCCCTCAGCAGGCAAATTAAAAATTTAGAAGAAGAACTAGGCTTTGAAATTTTTGATCGGTCCGAGAAAAAAATTAAACTGACCACTGCAGGAGAAGCACTGTATAAAAGTTTAAAAATCAATATTGATCATTTAAAAAGTTCAATTGTTAGCGCCCAAAGTATCAGTCGAGGTGAAGGTAGAATTATTAAAATTGCCCATTCCAGCAGTATCGTACTTGACCAGAATAAACTCGAAATCTTCGAGCAGCTCTGTGATACCCATAACATTGATATTGAGATGAATACCTTATCATCCGAGTTACAACTGGAATATTTATTGAATGGCAGTATTGATCTGGGTTTTATCCGACCACCGATTTACCACAACCTGAATGACGTGAATGCTATCAGTTTATATTCTGCGCCCTTGTATGTCGCTGCCCATATTGCAGACCCATTTTTAGGTGAAAAAGAACGGATTTCGATACGGGAATTAGCGTCATTGCATTTTGTTTCTGTGCCGCATAAAGCGCGTGGGGGCTTAAGTTATTTGGCTGCTAATTTATGTCTGGTCAATGGATTTTCGCCAAAACGAAGCAGAATTTATTCAAGAAAAAGATCTCAACTTGAGCTGGTTGCTAATGGCTTTGGAATTTGTATCGTGCCTGAAGAATTTAAAGTGATCCTGCCAAGTAATGTCAGGCTTATCCCAATTCAAGATGAAAATACGTTGAGTGAGGTCAAACTGATTTGGAGAAAGGACAATGATCTGATCGTGAATAGCTGTGCTGATGCGATCCATGCTTATTACAGTTCACAATAAATAAAAAAGCCCGACATCCTGTCGGGCTTTTTCGTATTTCGTTACTAGGTGCAACTCCTGTCGTACCTCACGTCCTGATGCTCAAACTTATCATTCTTGTTTTATGTTTTGGAACTTCCTGTTCCTGATGAGTTCATATTAGGCAATTTGGTTTAGGTTGAAAATGGGACATTGCCGTTAGTGGATGTAAGCAAAAGCGTACATGGTTTTTATGTTATTCATTAAATGAAAATTTCACCTTCTAGATATAAGTGACACTCTCCCGCGATCTCTATGCGGTCATTCTCAAGTAACTTGCAATACAGTACTCCACCTCGTTTTGATGCTTGATAGGCAATAATATCTTCCTTTTTAAGTCGCGACTGCCAAAGTGGTATTAACGAGGTATGCAACGAACCTGTTACAGGATCCTCATCTATTCCCATAGAAGGCGTGAAATAACGGGAAACGATATCAAACCCACTCATTTTTCCCTCTGTGGCATCATTTAAAGCAGTAATTGCAACACGTCGCCCACCCAGAGTTTTGATTAAATCAAAATTAGGGTATTCATTTAAAACAGCCTCTGTATTTTGATAGATCACGATATAAGCCTGTGGATTGACATATACCTCAGCAATGTCTTGGGACAAGCTCTCTTTTAATGCTTGAGGAATCTGTTCCATTCGACTTGGGATCTGTACAGGAAAGTTCATTTTGATCCTGCCATTTGCACCGCGAGTGATGAAAAACTCACCCAAGTTCGCCACATGAAATACCAACGATTCAATTTCAGGTTGATTTTTAAAAATAATAAAACTGGTTGCTAACGTGCCATAACCACAAAACTGCACTTCTTGTATCGGTGAAAACCATTTAATTTCATAGTTTTGATCATCAATTTTCCTAGCAAAACTGGTCTCAGATAAATTATTTTCTAATGCTATATTCTGCATTAAACATTCATCCAGCCACTCTTCCAAAAGAACAACCGCAGCAGGATTTCCTTTAAACAACTGATCACTAAATGCATCAACTTGATAAATTTTCATTCTAAACAACTATAAATTTTTCCAATAAGATACTCTTCATTACGAGTAATAACGTATATTTTTGATATGCAAAAATTGCTCATTTAAGATTTTTGGATTTAAAACTATAAAAAATCAAAATCTGCTTTAGATAAAAACTGGCTAATCTTATTTTCTCATCGCTGTATCATCTCCGTTCAAGATTTGATTAAAAAGACAGCTAAAATGCAATTTTCGATTCTTGTCAGTATGTTTATCTTTTCGTTAAGCATGTCCATTTCACCTGGGCCAATTAATATTACAATTCTTTCAACCAGCTTAATTCACGGTTTTAAGAAAACGCTCCCCTTTATCTCAGGCGCAACGCTCGGCTTTACCTTACTATTAATAATTTTAGGCTTTGGTTTTAGTCAAACGATTAGTCATTATCCTATTTTTTTCAAAATACTAGAATGTACAGGTGCTTTATTTATTTTTTATATTGGTCAGAAAATTATGTTTTCTAAACCAGAGATTGAAGTTGTAAAAAATATCTCTGTTGCCAGTTTTACAGATGGATTTCTATTACAGTGGCTCAACCCTAAAGCATGGATTGCATGTCTTTCAGGTATATCTTTATTTTCCTCACCAATCAGTTATTTCCCCCTCATTCTATTTATTCTTATTTATTTCGTTATTTGCTATATTTCTTTAATTTTGTGGGGAATTTCTGGCCACAAATTATCAAAAATATTCACTAACACCTCCAATATCAAAACTTTAAATTTTTTAATGGGTGGATCTCTCATCCTTTTTGCAATTTATATGTTACTTAAGATATTTTGGATTAAATGATTCATATATTTTTTCAATTAAAGCATGGGCAATTCCATTCATCGGGATATTGGCGGGCCAAACCGCATAGACACTTAAAGGTTCAAGCTTCCACGCTGGTAAAACTTGTACAACTTTCTGTTGGTCAATGTCTGACTGAGTCAAGTAATCAGGTGGTGCAGCCAATCCTGCATTCAATTTTACCAATTGATAGGAAGCCTCAACATTATTTACGTAAATATTGGGCTGATATGAAATTTCTATTTCTTCTTGAGTATCTACATTCCTTAAAACTCTATTATTTTTTCTCATGCTCAACCCTATCCACTTCATATTCATCAAGTCTTTAGGATGATTAATACTTGGATATCGTTTTAAAAAATCAGGGCTTGCAACAATACTGCGAGCTAAAGAAAATAGATATTTCGCTTTAAATGAGCTATCTGGTAATTCACCAATTCGAAAAGCAATATCAACATTATCAGCAATAAGATCTGTCCGGCTATCATCGCAAGTAATATGTAAAGTAAGATCTTTATATTGATCACAGAATACCGTGATACATTGCATAAACTCTCCATGAATAAAGACTGCAGGGATCGAGATATGAAGCTGTGTTTTTTTAATAATAGAGCGTTGCTTAAAATCTAAAATTCCTGATTCATATGTTACTAACATGGCCTGAGCCGTATCTAGAAGCTTCTGACCATCATGTGTTAAGGTCATTTTCCTTGTATTTCTATAAAATAAAGCACACTCTAAATTTTTTTCTAGTTTTGTTAGATGTAAACTCACAGTCGCAACAGATAATCCTAAGGCTTTAGCGCCTTTAGAAATTGATCCAAACTCAGCAATTTTCGCAAAAATAATTAAATATCTTATATCTTCAATCATATTTATCTACGGAGAATAATTTTTCGAGATTAAAATATAATCATACACGTATAGGATTTCAAAAAGACTTTTTTCTCACTATCACAAACCCAGCGATAAGTGCACAAACAGCTAAAACAAGACCTAAGTTCTGAACAAAACCTGCTATAGCCAACATCACACCCAGTAATAAATAGTAGGTCAATCCCAATATCGCGCCAGCTGTTCCTGCATATTGCCGATAATCAGTTAATGCAGTACTAAGTACATTTGGAATAACAATACTATAAGCAATCACAATCCCCATCATCGGGGCTAAAAACCAGATAGAGTCCTGTAAAATAAAGACTAACATACTAGATAATAAGGCGAGCAGACACGTATATCGAATTAACCCTTCAATCTTCCAGCCATTCATTAACATCCTGCGATTGAGAAAACTCCCCACTAAAGAAGAAATAGCCAACACTCCTCCTGTCCAGCCAAATTCACGTGCGCCCCAACCCAATCGCTCAAACAGAAATGGAGCAAGACTGTAATAGCTAAAAATCATTGTGTTGAACAATGAAATTAACACAGCACTTTTCCAGATTCCTAAATCCTTTAACATAACGGAACCCAGTTTAAATAGCGCTGGCCTCGCCATTGTTTGTGGACGAGTTTCGGGTAGCACTACCACTGTAAGTATAAATAAGCATATAGCTAAGATTGCCAATCCAATAAAAACACCAATATGTCCATAAAAAGAAACGATCCAGCCACCACTCATTAAACCAAAGACCGGACTGATAGCGAGTGCAGCTCCCAACACAGAAAATACACGTGCCAAAGCATTTGACTCATAGCTATCGCGTAAGATCGTTTGCACTACAACTGATCCAGCAGCAGCACCTAAGGCTGCAACCATACGAGCCAGCAATAGGATATTAAAATCAGTTGTAAATATTGCCAGCACTGCACCGCATGCATAACAGACTAATCCCAAAAGCATTGCTGGGCGGCGGCCGATCCAATCGCTTAACCAGCCCCATAATGCGACACCGATGGCAAAAGCAAAGAAATATACGGAAAGCGTTTGAGAGCTTTGTTCATGACTCACATGAAATGACGAGGCAATACTCGGTAAAGCAGGGCTATAAATCGTTTCTACCAGTTGTGGAAACATGATTAATAAAATTAATAACCATAACGGTGGCTGTTTCTTAATTTGCACAATTTTTTGTTTACTGACTGAGTTCCGCCTATTGTTGTGAAAATGAATTGGTTTGATTACAATAATTCAGACTCAAAATATAAAAAAACGGACAAGATGGCGAAAATCAGCCCTACAACTAGCTTTAATGCCGATCATTTTTATCTTCCTGTGGTGGGCATCGCTGCTGATATGCCTGTACATGACTCGGGCCAGCACAGTCATAGGCGACATCAACTCCTGTTTTCTGCAGCAGGCTGTATTACGATCGAAATGGAGACAAAGGTTTATTTACTTCCTCCCGGGCGGGCAGCATGGATACCAGCAGGTGTGTTACATCGTGCAATAATGCGCGGGGTGATTGCCTATCGCTCTTTATACTTCTCAATGGATTTACCCCTGAAACAAATTCCACTACAGATTTTTGCGGTTAATCCACTTTTGTTTGAAGTAATTGAACGAATGGCATTTTGGCCTTGGGATATGTCTGCGGAATCTCAAACCAGTCTTTTGACCGTATTTATGGAAGAATTAAATACGGCACCAAAAGAAAACTGGGGATTATTATTTCCGCAAGATCGTCGCTTATCGGTCTGGATAGAGCGTATTCGTCAAGGTGAATTGCCTTTACGGTTAAATATATTTGCGCAACAAGCTGGTGCTTGTGAACGCACCATTAGCCGAATATTTATAAAAGAAACAGGGATGAATTATCAAGACTGGCGTCAGCAATGGCGAATATTGAAAGCCATCGAAAGGTTAGCTGAAAATGAAAGTATCAGTGAGATTGCTCAAGCGCTAGAATTTAGCAGTGACAGTGCATTTATCGCTTTTTTCCGTCAACATACGGGCGTGACACCCACCTGCTATACCTCATAACAAAGTCACAAACTGAATGATCCAACAAATAAAAAAGCCCTTTAAATTTTAAAGGGCTTTTTTATAATTTTATCGATTAAACGGAATGACCTAAACGCTCACCCATCACCACTGTCGAATTGGCTTTAAACTGCTCTTCCCATACCATTTTATCTTTTTCAAATAAAACCACAGCGGTTGAGCCAAGATAGAAGCGACCTAATTCCGCGCCTTTATCCAATTGCATTTGATGATGTTGCAATTCAACACGACCCGTCGGTTTGACCTTACCCGTTGCGACTGTTTCAATACCAGCAACAATCATTGCACCCACCAGAACCACCGCCATACGACCAAGTTCGGTATCAAATAAGCAGACCATACGCTCATTACGCGCAAACAAGCCCGGTACATTCTCAGCAGTCACTTGATTGACCGAGAATAATTCACCTGGGATATATAAAGTTTCGGTCAATGTGCCCGCCAAAGGCATATGCACACGGTGATAATCTTTAGGTGACAAATAAACCGTAGCGAATTGCCCTTCATGGAAAGGCTTCGCCAACTGCGGATCACCAATCAATTTTTCCACTGAAAAACTTTGACCTTTGGCCTGAAAAATATCACCCGCTTCAATTTTACCAAGCTGTGAAATTGCACCATCCGCAGGACAAACAATACTATCCGCTTGTTCATCAATACCGCGTATACCTTCTTTGAGTGCACGGGTAAAAAATTCATTAAAAGATTTATAGTGTTGCGCATTGCTTTGTTCAGCAATACTCATATCAATCCCGTATTTTGCTTTAAACGCCTGAATAACAGCAGTTTTTACCAAGAGATTTTCACTTGCGGCAACCTTGCCAATCACACGGCTGAGTTGATGTTGCGGCACAAGATTTTGTGCTTTGATAAATAATTGTTTTTTTAAATCTGCTGCAAAGCTCACAACGGTGACTCTCCTGAAATAATAGGACTATCGAGGCGATTGCCCCATTCACTCCACGCACCATCATAGGCTTTAACTTGCCAGTTCAGCAATCTTGCCAGAATATACGCCAAGCCCGAACGATGGTGAGACTGACAGTACACCACCACAGGTTGTTGTAAATTAAAGCCTAATTGTTCTAAACGTTGTTGTGTGCGTTCAAGCGGGTGTAATTTTAGATGATTTTCACGATTAAGGGCAGTACTCCACTCAAAATGTAACGCATTTGGGATGTGACCGCCGCGTCGCGCAGCTAAACGTAGACCTGTATATTCATCATTACTGCGGCAGTCCCACAGTTGAATATTCTGTTCTTCGACTTGCTTCAACAATTCCTGATATTCAACCCGATATTGCTGAACGGTGTCTAAATCAATTTGCAACAGATCCGCAACAGGTTTCACTGAATCGACTTCAGCCGTCGTCGGCAATCCCGCACCCAACCAGCCATGAATCCCGCCATTAATCAGACTGGTATGATGAAAACCCAGACAATGTAAATTCCAGATTAATCGTCCAGCCCAGGCACCCCCTTCATCGTCATACACCACCACATGATGCTGCGGTGAAATATTTAGCTTCTCAATTAAAGCCTGTAATCCTTCTAAATCAGGTAACACGCCATTGGCTTGTTCTTGTTGTGCAACCAGATATTTCGGTTGTAAATGAATTGCATGAGGAATATGCAGTTGCTCATAAACCGATGCCCGACTTAAATCGACAATACGAATTCGTTCGTGTCCTAAATAGGGCACGAGTTGTTCAGGTTCAATCAGTAAATCAAGTTTAAAATCTACATCAGTCATTGTTATGCTGTTTTGTCATCCGCCTTATGAATAATTTTAGCATAGCCGACTTTTTATCTTTGTCTGATTTTTTGCATTCATTTAGCAGAAAAGGAGATATAGCATAAAGCTAAACTAGGATGAGTCAAAAATTAAGAATTTGCTGATCATCGCGGAAGTTAGGCTATATTACTTTACTGTGAAAAAATTTAATGGTGCTAAGGCGGCATGGATGCCGCCCGTTGAACTGCGGCATCAAGGATGTGCCGTCAGTTCAACAAATGCCTTTGGTTACTTTGGGCAAAACCAAAGTAACTCACCGAAGGTCTATCCTGAAAATTGATGATAATTAGGTAAGACACCGCAATGCCTCTACTCAACGTCCTCAATCTCAAACACCTGACGCAAATACGCCAAGAACGTATCATTATCAGTCATCGTTTTTCCTGGGCTATCCGAAATCTTCGCCACCGACTGACGATTACACTCCACCAATTTCAACACAATATTCAAAGGCTTCTGCCCCATATCATTGGTTAAATTGGTGCCAATACCAAAGCTCACCTGAAAACGGTCTTTAAAATATTGATGCAATAACCATGCTTTTTCCAGATTCAGCCCATCACTAAAGGTCAACATCTTGGTTTTGGTATCAATCTTGAGTTTACGATAATGCTCTGCCGCCTTATCTCCCCACTCATACGGGTCACCGCTGTCATGACGTAAACCATCAAACAGCTTGGCAAAATACAAATCAAAATCGCGTAAGAATGCATCCATGCCGACCACGTCAGTCAAGGCAATCCCAAGGTCACCCCGATATTCTTGTACCCAAGCTTCTAAAGCCGCTTTCTGGAAATTACGCAAACGTACATCAAGGGCTTGAAAAGCTTGCAGGAATTCATGTGCCATAGTTCCAATCGGGCTAATCCCCAACTGTTTCGCCAACAGCACATTACTGGTTCCACGAAATACCTTTGGTGCCGCAGTATGAAATGCTTGCACTACATGTTTTTGCCATTCAAAGCTATAGCGACGGCGTGTCCCAAAGTCAGACACTAAAAATGGAGGTTCATTCTCTTGTTGTTCTTGTGCGTAATGTTGCAGTTGCACCAGTTTTTGCTGTAAACGACGTTCGCCTTCTGCCAGAACCTCATCACTACGAATACGGCGGAAATACAGTTCATTGACAATCGCTAGGACAAAGATCTCAAACATCATCGCCTGAACCATTGGCCCTTCAATACGAATATCGAGACGACCCGCTTCATCAATACTGGCCTGAATAAAGCGACGTTTTAACTGGAAGAGTTCCAGATAATCAACAAAATCACTTTTAATAAAGCGTAACGAGCGGAGATATTGAAGCTCATCTTCAGCAAAGCGCAATTCACATAGCCAGTCGAGCTGCTGATTCAAGTCATCCAGAATTTCAACGAGCGGATAAACCGTATCTTCGAGGTTTCGACAACGGAATAGATACACACTATGCGTTTGTGGAAACTGATGTAACACCACCTGCAACATGGTGAATTTATATAAGTCGGTATCAAGTAAAGATTGAATAATTGGTGTAGACATGACTGACTAGGATCTATTCTCGTTCAAGCATTAAAGCACACTTTTGCACAGAAATGAGTCTGTCGATTGCAATGGATGATTTTTCACGAAAATAAAACACAGTCACTTATTCAAATTCAATAGGTTAGCTGAATCGAATACTATTTTTCTGGTGATGGCTGGATTTCTTTTAAGCGTTGCTGCTGTCCAAATTGTAGCGCAAATTGTTCTGCCGTGAGTTGACCTGTTTTGGCAGCATTGACGTCACAGTCCACCTGACGTAATTGCTTGGCAATACTCCATTCGGCTTTCACGATTGCACCCATCAGTGCGGTATGCCCGCGTTTGTCTCGGAGACAACGATTGGCACCTTGCTGCAGCAACAGTTTGACGGCATCTTTCTGACCGTAATAACTCGCCATCATTAAAGCGCTATAGCCAGACTGATCCTGAATATCAATCGGAAAACCGTGCTTTAAAAACTCGTGCAGGACTTCAATATTTCCCACTTTAGCGGCAGAGAAAAACAGCTCAATGACTTCTGCTGAACCATTGTCCTGTGAAGATGGCACTGCTGCATAGACCGAAGTCCCCACACTGCTGCAAAGCAAACACGCAGCAAACAAGATCGAACGTAAATGGATCATGAGCATTCCTCAAAAATCTGAACAAGGAGTGCCTGTAACACTCGCCCTAGGTGCAGGAAAGGCTATTGAGGTTACAGGACTTTCTGGGGGTAACATTCAGGCACCTGTTACCACATCAACAAAGCGTTTATTCGTCTTTCAACTGAGCTGCTTTGCTCTGTACATTTTTAAGATTTACGCCCACAGCTTTGGCCAGACGCGTTCCATAATCGGCATCGGCCTTATAGAAGTAAGAGACCATAATGCTTTTGGTTTCTACATCTTTAACTTGGCCTAAATCAGCCGCAAGGTTACGAATCAGGTCATTCTTTTCCAAGGCTGAATAACTGCGATATAAATCACCAGCCTGTTTAAATGGCTGTTGTTTCTGAATCGCCTGTTGCATGACGGAACCTTGCAACGGCGTTGCAACTGCACGCGCAATCTCAGTTGATGGCTTCGGCTCAATCGTACTTGGTTCATAATTCACATGGGATTCAGTTTGTCCCATATTCATGAAGCCTTCCTGATTATTGTTGTTCACAGCCACACGCGGACGATTCACTGGAATTTGCTGGTGATTGGCGCCCAAACGATACAACTGTGTATCTGAATAAGAGAAAATACGACCTTGTAATAAACGGTCTTCCGATGGCTCAATACCCGGAATTAAATTGCCAGGCGCAAATGCTGACTGTTCTGTTTCCTGGAAGAAATTCTTCGGCATACGATTCAGCGTCAAGGTCCCGACTTTCATTTCAGGGACTAGCTCATTCGGCCAGATTTTGGTTGCATCTAATGGATTGAAATCAAATTTATCCAAATCTTTTGGATCAAGCACCTGAATGTATAAGTCCCATTTCGGATAGTTTCCTGCATAGACATTTTTATACATATCATTGGTCAAGTGGTTCCAGTCACGGCCCTGTACTTCTCGTACCTGATCCAGATTCAGCCCTTTTACCCCTTGCTTAGAACGCCAGTTAAATTTGACGTACTTATACTCACCCTTGTCGTTGTATAACTTGAATGCATGCACGCCAAAGCCATCCAGCGTACGGTAGCTTTCAGGTGTGCCCAAGTTTGAATAGACATAGGTCAACATATTGATCGACCACGGCTGGCTTTTTAAGAAATCAAAAATGCGGTTAGGATCCTGAACATTGGTCACAGGATCAGGCTTCATCGCATGTACAAAGTCAGGAAACTTGATCGCATCTCGGATAAAGAATACAGGCAAGTTATTCCCGACGAGATCCCAGTTCCCTTGCTGGGTATAAAACTTCACAGCAAAGCCATGTGGATCACGTGCAGTTTCTGGTGAACCTTTCGGATGAATCACCGTAGAAAAACGAACAAATACAGGTGTGGTCGTACCTGCTTTAAACATAGAAGCGACAGTTAAATCAGACAAATCTTTTGTTGCGACAAAATCACCGTATACGCCTGTACCACGTGCGTGTACCACACGCTCAGGAATACGCTCACGGCCAAAACGCTGTAATTTTTGAATAAGCTGCACATCTTGCAACAAGGTTGCACCATTTGCGCCAGCTGTGGTTGAGTTCTGGTTGTCACCGACAGGCGCACCATTGTCTTTTGTTAAAGGAGCTGCATACGCGGTGCCTAACGTTGCTGCCATTATTGTGAATAAAAACGTTCGTTTAAACATACTGTTAAATCCAAAATCAAATACCTTTCCTGCACGGGGACTATACAAAGATTTTAACAATAGATAAAAAAGATAATTTTAATAAAACAAATCGAAAAATAAGATCAAGCATTCGAAGGCTCTATTTTGCACTCCGCTGTAGGGTCACTAAATCTGCTAGACTGCGCAACTGACTGAACATTTAATCTTTAATTCTTATGCGCGCACTAATTCAACGCGTCCTCGAAGCGAAAGTGGTGGTTGAGGGCGAAACTACAGGTGAGATTCAACACGGCTTACTGGTATTTTTAGGTCTGGGTAAAGAAGATACTTTAGAGAAAGGCCAGAAGCTGATTGATAAAATTCTGAAATACCGAATTTTTGATGATGAACAAGGCAAAATGGGCTGGAATGTCAGCCAAGCAAATGGCGGGATTTTATTGGTCTCTCAATTTACCTTGATGGCACAAACGCAAAAAGGCTTACGCCCAGACTTTGGTCCAGCGATGCCACCAGCCGAAGCCAAAGCACTTTATGAACAGCTAGTGGAATATGCCCGCCAACAATTCAATAATGTGCAAACAGGAATTTTTGCAGCAGATATGAAAGTTCATTTAATTAATGATGGGCCAGTGACCTTTAATCTGGACGTTGAATAATTCGAGCACATAAAAAAACTCCCGATTTGGGAGTTTTTTTATGACATTTTTATTTGCCTGTTTTTTCTTTAATAAATGCACGTGCCTGACGGATTTTTTCTTTTACTGGTTTTGGTACTTTAGGTGGAATCAGTTTTGCAGCTTGGTTAAACCACACCAATAAGCTAAAGTCCCCTTCCATTTTAATGCTGCCGTCCTGCATCCCTGTCATAAATGCAGTTGGGTCGCCTTTCAGTAAGGTTTTTACGCCTTGCTCACTTGAAGCAAATTGCAAAATAAAATCAGCTTGTTCCGGGTTACCTGCCACTGTATCAATTTTGCCACGGTTCACAATAATTTGACGTGCAAAACCTAAATCCGTACCAATCTGAATACGGAACTCACGGTCATGAACCAATTCAATAAACTTCGGGCTAGTGCGTGCCAATTGCTTCATACGTAACGCCAAACCTGCCACTAATAGATCAAGTGGATCAGTGCTTACATCAACGATAGGTAACTTAACCACAGGTAAAGAAGAAAGCTTCATGACATTTATGCCTACAGTATTATGATGAAAATTAAGACAACTGTATCCTAGCACAATTGTAGAAAAGTCGGAAAAAGCTTTGTTGCAGAAAGTTAGTGCAAAAAAGGCATGCTGAGCATGCCTTTGATGTTGTTAAAATTATTATAATTTATCTACTAGAACATTGTTGCTGATCATCCTTATAAACAGGTGTATGTTCAATATACTGACGATTTGCCAGTTGTTTTTGTGCTTGTTTATCTTCACGTAACAAAATAAATGTAACCGTAATCATCGCGAAGCTCAATGCGGTGAGATAGCTATAGGCGACTGACATCTCGAATATGGTTTGCGCACCAAAGCGTACCACTTCTAACAGTCCCCAGCAGAGCATACCTGCCAACATAAAACCTAACCAACGACGATAAGGAGAAAAGAAAACAGCAATAATTGCGACAGCGATTAAGCCAAATCCAACCAACATGGTGAAATTCGCTGCTTCCATAGAAACCTCCGTCTTAAAAAGGATGGTCTGCAATTGTGTCCAGACCTCTATATTGTTCTGTAATCTCAAACAGTACTTGGTGTTGCATTAACGTCTTTATGCATTATGGAGTGTTTTTTTTAGAAAAAAAGAGCCTGAAATTAACCTTACGACATAAGCTGTCGCAATATGCTTTTGTAATTACATTTTTTAAAATTACAAAAGTCCCGAATCTCCATATAGCATCAATTGCGGCGTGTCATTACAAAAAACTATCGATGTTTTAGACCTTAAAAAAACTTTTTTCAGAAATTTTTTATCGTTGTTTTTCTATACATTTAGACATAAATATGACGGAATCGTGACGACTTAAAAATGAATAAAGCCGCTTCAAAAGCGGCCTTATTTGAACCCGAAAATCGCTGTGTTAAGCGCGATTCAAGTCTTTATTATGCATACCTAACAAGTACAAAACACCATCTAAACCCACACTGGAAATTGCTTGATTGGCATTTTGGCGAACCAAAGGCTTGGCACGGAATGCGACACCAAGACCCGCAATCGAGAGCATTGGCAAATCGTTAGCACCATCTCCAACCGCCATCGCCTGTTCTAAGGAAATCCCCATTTTCTCAGCCAATTGACGTAGTAGCTCAGCCTTGCGCGCGCCATCGACAATCGCACCTTTCACTTCACCTGTCACGATGCCATTTTCAACATCGAGAATATTGGCATGCACTTCATCAATCCCAAGTTTTGCTTGCAAGTACTCAGCAAAGTACTGGAAACCACCTGATAGAATTGCGGTCTTATAACCTAGCGCTTTCAATGTTGAAATCAGACGCTCTGCCCCTTCAGTCACGGTCAAACGTTCTGCAATTTTAGGTAAAACTGACGCATCCAGACCTTTTAATAAAGCGACACGGGCACGGAAACTTTGCTGGAAATCCAATTCCCCGAGCATGGCGCGCTCTGTAATTTCAGCGACTTGCGCACCAACACCAGCTTCTAAAGCCAGCTCATCAATTACTTCTTGCTCGATGAGGGTTGAATCCATATCGAAGCACACCAGACGGCGATTGCGGCGATACGCATTGTCTTCTTGTACTGCGACATCAATATTCAACTCACCTGACAAGCTCAGGCAGGCTGCACGCATGGCTTGCGCATCTAACATCTGCCCACTCAATCCAAATTGGACACAAGCCCGACGCGGGAAAGGACTCTCTGTATCCAGCTCTAAACGGCCAGATAAGCGCGTAACGGTTTCGATATTAAAACCCTGACTCGACACAATTTTTGTGACCGCTTGCAAATGCGCAGCCGTGAGTTCTGGGGCAAGTGCCGTCACGATATAGCGTGTTCGGCCACCTTCACTCACCCATTGATCATATTCTGCGTTGGAGATTGGTTTAAATCGCACTGTTAGGCCAATATCATGTGCTAAAATCAGAATCTCTTTCATTGCCAATGCGGTAGCAGTCTCATTATCCGATGCAACAACGATCCCGAGGGTGAGTTGATTGTGGATAACGGCCTGACCTACATCAAGTATTTGCAAAGAATGTACGGATAGTACCTGCATTAATCGAGTAAACTGATTCGGTTGATCTGGTCCTAGAAAGGATATAAGAATGATTTCTCGCATGAATTGACTCGTGGTTGAGCGACAACTATTGTATGTAAGAATCATAACATAACCGAACCTAAATCTATTTGCCTTGGAAGTTTAACTTGAATGCGCCTCGCCAAGGGCTATTTGCTAGCCTACTGATCGTAAGTTTTGCATTGCATACCTTTTTATTGGTGATTGCAACGACACATCAACTCAATGAAAACCGCGCCAGCCAAGGTCAACTGATGACAAGTCAGTTAGTGGCAGATACGCTTTCCGAGCTGGAACCTGCCAACACCGTTTCATTGGCTCTGGTGGCGAATCGTTATGCCACCAATCCAAGTGTTGCTTCGATTCGTATTCTGGATGCCAATAAGCAAGTCCTTGCCACCAGTGGGATGTCGAAAACTCGCCAAGGCGAAGTGTTTGTTCGTGATGCATTGCAAAATGAGAAGAAAGTTGGAACGGTTGAAATTACCCTCATCCAGCCAAGTATCGGTGAAATCTTACGTACCCAATGGTTAGCGATTTTAGTCTCGTTATTTATTCATGCCTTGATCTGGCTGGCTTATCGTGCCATTGCCCGTCCAACGCGCAGTGAATATCTGGCTCGTATTAACCAAGAGAATCATCTTAAGCATGAAATTCAACGTTTAACTCAAGCATTGGCACTCGAAAAACAAAATACGGTGACACTGGTTGCTCAGGCTCAACAACAGGCCAAAGCGCAGAGCAAGGCGCGCGTCGAGAAGCGTCCAGCAGAAGCGGTTCAACTGGATGATCAAGCATTGGCTTTGAACATTCAGTTCTATGATCCGAAGCAACTTCTAAATAGTGTCAATCAGTCTGTTTCGGTGCCATATTTTAAACTTTGCCAGTTATTCTTGGATAAAAGTATCGACCTCTGTGCCAAGCATTATGAAATTGATGCCGCTAAGATTCATGTCACCCAAGAATTTGATAGCGAAGGTGCAACTTTGACCACCAACACGGAACAGCCACAAGCGCTAGAATGCCTGATGATGGTCGGTGCCGTGTTCCAGCTGTTGTCTGATGTATTGTATAAACGTTACCGTGAAGATAAACGTTTTGCCTTGCAAACTCGTGGTGCGGTTGCTGGCGCGGTGGATGCTATGCAACTGGATGCGGTTGAAGCAGCAAAACGCTTGACTCAACATTTACATGCCAAAGAAGCGGCTTTACACCTCAATCATGATCAACTTAAGACCATTCAAAATAATTATGAACTGGTGGCAATGCCAAATCCAAGCAACATCATGACTCGCCATGCATTCATGATTAATGGCATGAATGAAGCCTGTGCAACTGTGGCACAAACACTGCGTACTGAAATCTTGATGGGCAAAAAAGCGAAAGCAGCCACTGAGTCCTGATTCAAGCGCCGCATCTTAAAATAAGGCTTTGTTTCATAACAAAGCCTTATTTTTTTCCCTGCTCAAACGCCTCACAAAATGAGCCTAGAAAGTTCACAACAGCAGCCCCAGATCAAGCCATTATCTGCTTTTGCAGATGACATATTTGAATTGATCAAGAAGCACAGGCGAAATTTTTTAAAATGCGGTAAACTATGCCAGATTTATCGAATACTAGAGCCTTAAAAGGCAACATCAAAGGTGAAAGCGAATGCCGCTGAGTCGTGTTGAAGAGCTTGTCGCAGATATTCGTGCAGGCAAAATGGTCATCCTGATGGATGATGAAGATCGTGAGAATGAAGGTGACTTAGTCATCGCTGCAACGCATGTTCGCCCTGAAGATATTAACTTCATGATTACCCATGCACGTGGTTTGGTCTGCCTGACTTTAAGCCGTGAACGTTGTAAGCAGCTCAACTTGCCATTAATGGTTGATCAGAACGGCGCACAGCACGCGACCAACTTCACGCTTTCAATTGAAGCAGCAGAAGGCATTAGCACAGGTATTTCAGCAGCTGAACGTGCACATACCATTCGTACTGCGGTTGCTGCACATGCCAAGCCAAGCGATATCGTACAGCCAGGGCATATTTTTCCATTGATGGCACAACCAGGTGGTGTACTACACCGTGCGGGTCATACCGAAGCTGGTTGTGATTTAACCCGTTTGGCTGGTCTTGAACCTGCATCAGTGATCTGTGAAATCATCAATGATGACGGTACTATGGCGCGTCGCCCTGATCTGGAAGTATTTGCAGAAAAGCATGGCTTAAAAATCGGTACTATTGCGGATCTGATTCATTACCGCATGACCAATGAGCAAACCGTTGAACGTTTGTCTCAAGAGACCATTGAAACTGAATATGGTACTTTTGAGCTGTATAAATATCGTGAAATTGGTAACCCTGATATTCACGTTGCCTTGGTCAAAGGTGAACCGAAACAGGGTGTTACGACAGTTCGTGTACATGGTTTCAGTCCAATTCGTGACTTGTTAAAGCTGAATAAAGCAGACGGTTCACCCGCATGGAATCTTGATCTTGCAATGAAAACCATTGCTGCAAGTGATCGTGGTGTACTGGTTTGGATTGGTCAGAATCATTTAGAAGATTTAGGCCCAGCTTTAAATAGTTTGAATCAGCCAAAACCGCTGAAATCAAATGCCGCACTTTCTCACCAATATCAGACCATTGGTGTCGGTGCACAGATTTTACGTGACTTGGGTGTTGAGAAAATGAAGTTGTTGAGTTCTCCACTTCGTTTCAATGCCCTTTCAGGATTTAATTTAGAGGTAGTGGAATACATCACTGCCGATCAAATCACAGCAAAATAATCGAGGTTGCTATGGCAATTCGCCGTATTGAAGGTTTATTACATCTCGCAAGCGAAGGTCGTTATGCGATCTTAGTGGGTCGTTTCAACAGCTTCGTGGTTGAACATTTACTTGAAGGCGCAATCGACACTTTAAAACGTCATGGCGTTTCAGAAGATGCGATTACGGTTATTCATGCGCCAGGTGCATGGGAACTGCCAATCGTTGCGAAAAAATTAGCGGCTTCAAATAAATTTGATGCCATCATTGCATTAGGTGCAGTGATTCGTGGTAGCACACCACATTTTGATTTTGTTGCAGGCGAATGTGCGAAAGGTTTAGGTGTGGTTGCACTTGAAAGCACAATGCCAGTGATCAATGGTGTCTTGACGACAGACAGCATTGAACAAGCAATTGAACGTTCTGGTACGAAAGCAGGAAACAAAGGTAGCGAAGCTGCATTGACTGCAATCGAAATGGTTAACTTATTAAAGGCAATTTAAAGCATGTCGCAAACACTTCAGGCCGCTTATGCAGCGAAACGCAAAGCACGTCGTTTTGCTGTACAAGGGATTTATGAATGGCAAATGAGTCATAACCCTGTACATGAAATTGAAGCACGTACGCGTGTTGAAAATGCGATGCACAAAGTTGACCTTAACTATTACCATGAATTGCTCACTCAAGTGGTTGCTCAACATGAAGCCTTAGATGAGTTACTCATCCCGGTACTTGACCGTGAGCTAAATGCCCTTGATGGTGTAGAGCTTGCAACTTTGCGTTTAGGCGCTTATGAACTACGAGATCACCTCGAAGTTCCGTATCGTGTTGTACTTGATGAAGCAATTGAGTTAGCGAAACACTTTGGTGGTGCAGACAGCCATAAATACATCAATGGTGTATTAGACCGTCTTTCATCAAAACTTCGTGAAGCTGAAAAACAACAAGCAAAATAATAGGCTTGATGTTGTATGGCTGAGTTTTCCATTATTGAGCGCTACTTTAAGCGTACATCCAATGCAGATGTAAGTTTAGGCATCGGTGATGACTCAGCCATTGTCACCCCCCCTCCTTCACAACAATTGGTGATCTGTGCAGATACACTGGTTGCTGGTCGACATTTTCCCCTAGATACGGCTCCCCATGCTATTGGCTGGAAAAGTGTCGCTGTCAATTTATCTGATCTGGCTGCAATGGGTGCAAAACCCCACAGTATTTTACTGGCACTGAGCTTACCGACCGTTGATCACGACTGGCTGGCTGGATTTAGTCAGGGGCTTTTCGATTGCTGCGATCAATTTGGTGTGAGCCTGATCGGTGGCGATACCACTCAAAGTACTCAACTCACCATCAGTGTGACAGCCTTAGGCTGGATTGAACAAGGCCAAGCCATCACACGTGCAGGCGCTCAGGTTGGTGACTATATTTGTGTCAGTGGGCAAGTTGGAGACGCAGCCTTTGGATTGCAGCATCTTGGTCATGTCCTACAACAACGTCTGGACTACCCAACGCCACGCTGTCAACTCGGCCAACAGCTGAAAGGTCTGGCATCCAGCATGATTGATGTGTCGGATGGCTTGGCTCAGGATCTGGGTCATATTCTGAAAGCTTCCGATGTCGGTGCAAAATTACAGCTTGACCAACTTCCGTTAGATCCATCACTAAAACAACTCGATCTGCAACAGACTTGGCATTATGCACTTGCAGGCGGTGATGATTACGAATTATGCTTTACAATATCACCGCAAAACTTTAAGGAACTGTCGCGACAACAATTAGATGTTCCGATTACAATAATTGGCGAAATTACCCAACAAACTGGATTGTTATTTGAGTATATGGGCGAAGCATGCCCGTTACATGTTCATGGATACCAACACTTTGCATAAACCTCCCATTCACTTTAACCAAATGTCTTGGTTTGACCGTTTCATCGTTTTTTGCGGTGTCGGTTTCGGTTCTGGTTTAGCACCTAAAGCACCGGGTACATTTGGTTCGGCCTTTGCACTCCTGTTTATGCCACTATGGGTATATCTCGGCCTGTCTGCCAGCATCGTTGTGGTCATATTCATGTCTTTGATTGGCATTTATATCTGTGGCCATACAGCAAAAGTGATCAATGTCCACGACGATGGACGTATTGTTTGGGACGAGTTTGCAGGACAATCCATTACCCTGCTTCCTTTGCTTTATTTGCAACAAGTGAACTGGTTATGGGTCATTGTTGGATTCGTATTATTCCGTATATTTGATGTCTGGAAACCATTCCCGATCAGCTGGGCAGATCAGAAAGTTTCTGGCGGCTTTGGAATCATGCTCGACGATATCATTGCGGGACTTTGGGCAGCACTCTGTATTCTTATTATTCATTTTTATATTTTGACTTAAGCCATAAATTAGAGTTAGTTATGTCAACAACTGTTATTATTCTTGCAGCAGGGAAAGGAACGCGAATGCGTTCACAACTACCAAAAGTATTACAACCATTGGCAGGTCGTCCACTGCTGGGTCATGTGATCCAGACGGCAAAAAAACTGAATGCGCAAAATATTATTACCATTTATGGTCATGGCGGTGAGCTGGTTAAACAAAGCTTCGCTGCCGAACAGATCGAATGGGTTGAGCAGGCTGAACAGTTAGGCACAGGTCATGCGGTTCAAATGACTTTACCGGTACTACCGCAAGATGGAATTTCCTTAATTCTCTATGGTGATGTGCCACTCGTTCGTCAAAGTACGCTTGAACAATTATTAGAAGCTTCGAGTCAATCTGGTATCGGTATGATCACCCTGAATGTTGAAAATCCAACAGGTTATGGTCGTATCGTTCGTCAAGCTGGCAAAATTCAGGCCATTGTTGAACATAAAGATGCCAATGAAGAACAGCGCCAGATTCAGGAAATTAATACAGGCATTTACTGCGTCAGCAATGCCAAACTGCATCAATGGTTACCAAAGCTCTCTAACAATAATGTTCAGGGTGAATATTACCTGACGGATATTGTGGCAATGGCAGTTGAAGATGGCTTAGAGATTGCGTCTATTCAGCCTGAGCTAGAATTCGAGGTTGAAGGCGTCAATGACCGTCTGCAACTAGCGACCTTAGAGCGCCAATTCCAGCAACAGCAAGCCAAAGAGTTGATGCAACAAGGTGTTCATCTGATTGACCCAAATCGTTTTGATTTGCGCGGCAGTCTCAAGTGCGGTCAAGATGTACAAATTGATGTCAATGTCATCATTGAAGGTGACTGCGAACTTGGCGATAACGTCCAGCTCGGCGCTGGTTGTATCTTAAAGAATACCCGTATTGCGGCAGGTACCAAGGTTCAGGCCTATAGTATTTTTGAAAACGCGGTAGTTGGAGAAAATACCCAGATTGGGCCATTCGCGCGTTTACGCCCAGGCGCTAATCTTGCCAATGACGTGCATATCGGCAACTTTGTTGAAGTAAAGAATTCAAATATTGGTCTTGGTTCTAAAGCCAACCACTTCACTTATCTAGGTGATGCGGATATCGGTGCAGGCTGTAACATTGGTGCAGGCACCATTACCTGTAACTATGATGGCGCCAACAAACACCGTACCATTATTGAAGACAATGTATTTATTGGAACCAATAACTCATTGGTTGCACCAATCAAAATCGGTCAGGGTGCGACCACAGGTGCGGGATCTACCTTAACACGAGATGTGGCTGAGCATAGTTTGGCTGTGGAACGAGCAAAGCAGTTTGAAAAAGCGGATTATCAACGTCCCCAAAAACTGAAAAAATAAGAGGATAAAATTATGTGTGGTATTGTTGGTGGCGTTGCTGAACGTTGTGTAACCGAGATTCTGATCGAAGGTCTAAAACGTCTGGAATATCGTGGCTATGACTCTGCAGGTTTAGCCTTGCTCAATAAACAGCAAATCCTGCGTGAACGTCGCGTAGGTAAAGTGGCTAATCTAGCTGAAGCCGTAGCAGAACAGCATTTAACAGGTAATGTGGGTATTGCACACACACGCTGGGCAACACACGGTAAACCGACTGAAAACAATGCGCATCCACACGTTTCTGGCAATGTAGCAGTTGTACATAACGGTATTATTGAGAACTACCAAGAACTTAAAGATGAATTACAAGCTTTAGGTTATGTCTTTACCTCTCAAACAGATACAGAAGTTGTTGCGCATCTCGTTAATGAAGCACTAAAACAAACTGATAGTCTGCTGGAAGCGGTACAAAAAATTACACCTCGCCTGAAAGGTGCGTATGCACTGGGTATTGTGCATACCGCACATCCGGATGAGCTGATTACCGTGCGTGAAGGCTCTCCACTGGTCATTGGTGTGGGTATTGGTGAGAACTTTATCAGTTCAGACCAGTTGGCTTTGTTGCCTGTGACCAATCGCTTTGTTTATTTAGAAGAAGGCGATATTGCACGCTTAACCCGTAATAGTATTGAAGTTTTTGCAAATGGTGAAGCGGTTGAACGCCCAGTAAAAGAGTTAGATGCAACGGTTAGTAATGCTTCTAAAGGCGAATATAAGCACTTCATGCTCAAAGAAATTTATGAGCAACCTGAAGCGATTCAGCAAACCATTTCTCAAGCATTGAATGGCAATAGCTTACGCGAAGATTTCTTAAATCATGCCGATGCCGATTTCAGTAAAATCCAGCAAATTCAAATTATTGCCTGCGGTACCAGCTACCATGCAGGTATGATTGCCAAATACTGGTTCGAGCAATTGATTGGCGTGCCTTGTCAGGTTGAAATCGCAAGTGAATTCCGCTATCGCACACCTGTCATCGTTGCCAATACGCTGTATATCTGTATTTCTCAATCAGGTGAAACCGCAGATACCTTAGCTGCATTACGTGAAACTCAAAAACGTGCCAAAGCCAACAACATTGACATCACGACAATGACGATTTGTAATGTCGCAACCTCATCAATGGTGCGTGAAACAGATCACCATTTACTGACGCTGGCTGGCCCTGAAATTGGTGTGGCATCAACCAAAGCCTTTACCACTCAGCTTGCGGCATTGATGTTGTTAATCCTGAAAATTGGTCAGGTGAAACAACGCCTTTCTGATGCACAACTAAATGAAATCACAACTGCTTTATGGCACTGCCCGAAAGTCATTTTAGATACCTTGCAAGGTGATACTGAAATTCTTCGCTTGTCTGCACTGTTCGTGGAAAAGAATCACTGCTTGTTCTTGGGCCGTGGAACACACTTCCCAATCGCACTTGAAGGCGCATTGAAACTGAAAGAAATTTCATATATTCATGCTGAAGGTTATGCTGCGGGTGAATTGAAGCATGGTCCCCTTGCTTTAGTTGACAACGAAATGCCTGTAGTTATCTTGGCACCGCATGATGAAATGCTCGATAAACTCAAATCGAACATGGAAGAAGTACAAGCACGGGGTGGTGAATTATTTGTTTTCGCGGATGAGAACAGTGGTATTCACGGTAAAGACCGTCAACACGTCGTACATATTCCAGCCGTTAATGAATGGCTAGCGCCAATCGTTTACAGCGTACCAGTACAATTATTGTCTTACCATGTCGCTGTATTACGTGGAACTGATGTCGATCAGCCACGTAACCTTGCCAAGAGTGTAACGGTAGAATAATAAAATTATTAACTCTACACAGTTAATAATCAAAAATAGCCCAGACATATTGAATGAAAAGTATGCTGGGCTTTTTTATAACTGAATCACAGAATAGCGTAATCAAGTTAAGATAAAGATCATCAAATAATCCAAAATAAATCATTGATAAGATTCAAATTTTGAATTTCATAAAACGTAGAATATACCAATTAATTCAGCGATCTATAACACGCTAAAACAATCTTTACCAAAAGATGAATATGGCTAAAATCCAATCTATGTGTGCTCTCAGTATCTCTAGTGAGAACAATATAGCGAAGAATAAAATCTACCCCTCTCATAAATCATCTTTGCCTTAGATATTTTTTATTACATTCGTCCACATTAAAACTTCAAATTTTCCAGATATTGATAGTCAGAATTTTTGCACTTCGTTATAAATACTTTAATAGATAAGCTAAAGCTTTAAATTTATTTAATTAAATAAAATCAGTCAATTAGACAACTCTAAAAGCATATTTAGCTCAACCCGTACTTATGAAAATCTAACACTGACAAAGCCTACGAATAGGAAATGGAGAACCTTATGGCTTTTTTAAACACAAATCGATAGGGAAATAAATTTTATTTCCTCTTAGACGCACTATAGATAGGGATGGTCTTGATACAAAAAATTAAGCCACAAAAGTAACCGGCTTTTTAGCCCAGTTGTGCCTAATTTTCTGAACAGCTCTTCACTCATCGTGAACAGCCCAACCTCTGTATTATCTATTTTAGCGAATCTAAATCTATAGTTATTTAAAAAATAACGATTTTCCTTTTAATATCAGGATTAAAATATGAAACTTGATTACGCTGAATCTTTAAGAAAATTCTCTGAAACTTTCAATCTTTCCAAGGAAGAAACATCTAAAGGGAATGATCAAATCCCAGGTGGTTTTAGTCGTAGAACGTTTGCCTATGGCCCGCATGCAATTTTCGCTGAGCGAGGTGAAGGCCAATATGTTTATACAATTGAAGGTAAAAAACTACTCGATCTTAATAATAACTTTTCAACCAATGTCACTGGTCACAATCACCCTGAAATTCTCAAAGCTATTCAGGAAGTCCTGAAAAAGGGATTTTCATTTGGTAATCCTGTAAATTACGAGTTAGAGCTCGCCCAACTCCTATGCCAACGAATTGATTCTATTGAAAAGGTTAAATTCTTCTGTTCCGCTAGCGAGGCATGTTTGAGTGCGATCCGGATTGCCCGAGGATACACAGGAAAAAATAAAATAGCCAAATTCGAAGGAGGTTATCATGGATTCTGTGACGATTTAGCAATTTCTGCACATCCAACACCAGCTAGTTTTCCAGGCCCAGACTTCCATCCAAAGCCATTACCAGATTCAGCAGGGATCCCAACCTACAAAAGCGATAATGTCATTGTATTAGTACAAAATGATTATCAAGCATGCGAAAGTATTCTTCGTAATCATGCAGATGATGTAGCTTGTGTCATTATGGAGTTGCAGTCAGGCGCAGGAGGAGTCGTTGAGCTTGATAAGGAATTTGTTGCTCGTATTCGAAAGCTTACTCAGGAGCTTGGCATCCTTTTAATCATTGATGAAACCATGACCTTACGTGCAGCTAAAGGAGGACTACAGAGTATCTATCAAGTCCATCCAGATCTTACGGTAATGGGTAAAATGATTGGAGGTGGGCTTCCTATTGGTGCTGTAGGTGGTCGTCGCGAAATCTTCCGCATTCTAGAAGAAAATCAAGTGCTTATTTCAGGCACACATCATGGACACCCACTTTCATGTGCAGCTGGTAGCGCTTGTTTACGAGTCATGAATGATGAAGCTTACGAGCATTTGAATCGTATGGCAAAAAGAATCAAGGATGAACTCAATCACTGGGCGAAAGCATCTAATTATCCTTTTATTGTTTATGGCGCATTTTCAATGCTAGGGTATGCATTTACCAAAGAAATTGGTCAAGAAATCAAAACTCATCGTGACTATTGGCATAAAATTGATGAAGATTCTATGAATACTTATGCATTGGAAATGGCAACGCAAGGCTACTTTCCTGTGCATCGTGGACAAATTGGTCTTACATTACCCATGACCGATGAAGATATCAGTGGATATATCGAAACCACTAAAGCAATTATCCAAAAAATGCATGAATGAAGCCAAGTTATAAAATAATAGACATCCATTATTATCTTATTTAATAAAATAATGGATGTTGTTATTTATAGCCCAAATCATCTCGAAAGCTCTAATGTTGTTGAGGGTAATTCTCCAAATAATCCTTTATAATCTTGTGCAAATTGAGAAAAATGCCAAAACCCCCAATATGAGGCAACCTGACTAACCGTCGTTTTTTCTTCATTGGCTAATAGCATTTTTCTTGCACAATTTAGCTTCCAGTATTTTAGAAATAAAGATGGGCTACACCCTATAATAATTTCAAAATAATTTTGCAAGGTTCTTCTGGATGTATTGGTAACCTTACAAAAGTCTTCAACTGTAATTGGCAGATCGCTAGTACTTTGTAAATAATATAGAATTTTTTTAATGACCCGTTCTGCTTTATTCTTAGCTTTCTTATGTTCGAGTTTGTCATTCCTAATGGAATTTATATATTCACAACCAATATCAGTAAAATCTGAAATAATATCTTTTTTAGCTACCTCATTTAAAACAATATTTTCAAATGCGTTAAATAAGAACCTAATTTTATTATAAATTTTATTATTTAGTTCAGCATTTCTGCTTAAACTCATCATGTCTTCTAATTGTTCAATATCATCCCCGACCAATGATTGCAGTGGTATTTGCAACGCATAGAACTTTGATTCTTCAGGTGTTTTTATCAAAATCTCTTGATTGGGCCTAATACTAATAATATCTGAATTTTCTACTGTATGTCCTAGACAAATCGCTGGAGATTGAAAATTTCGAAATATACCTATACATAAAACCCCTTGCTGACAGCATCCTTCTTGAAATACTGCAGTTGATAGCTTTTCCTCATAAATTTCTATATCACCAAGCCAGATCTTACTTAGATTACCAATGAACTTTCCAGAAGATACTTGGTGATAAGAAAACTCCCAATCTTCTATCAATTTTGTATGATAATAAGGATCTATATGACCATTATGAGATACATATCCAAATTCCAAATTTTCTTTCATTGCAATTTCCTTTTTTACAAATAGTCCTTGATAGCAAAAAAATACCGCCCCAATGAAATAAACTCTTATTTTCTACCTTGCCCTGTTCCTTTCATCCAAAAGAAACTTTTAAATTTATATAAAAAAGAGATGAAATTATAAAAATCATATATTTGCACAAGAAATAGAAATGTTTTATCTAATATTAATTATATATAATTAAAGCTTTCATCTCTTGGCTAAAATTTAACACATGCACAAAATTCGTTCAAAATCTATATTTCATCATTATTGTATAATTTAAGTTTCTTTTGTCTAATTTATAAAAAATAATTGTTCTAAAGCTTTGTATTTAAAATACTTTTTTAT
>NZ_LZPJ01000069.1:0-11204 GCF_001729365.1 Acinetobacter sp. YK3 | reverse complement strand
TCATGTAATAAAAAACTATTATGTTAATAATATGATAGAAGAGTTTGAAAAAAGTATTTTAGAAAATGTGAAGTTGGATATTGTTAAATATTCTGAAAAAAATGACGTAACTAAGGTTGTGCAGCCTAAAAATCCCAACACGGTTGTGGTTAATATTTCTGTAACACCAATATTTATTTCAGTTGAACATCCACCAGGTTCTAAAAAGGACCCTTTTACAAAAGAGGCAGTAGAAGCAAGCTTATTTAGTCGCTTAAAAGAACCTTATCCCGATCAAAGATTTACTTATCTATGTGGTCCTGCTGCTTTTTTTTATTGTGTATTAAATAGTAATAAAGAAATTTATAAAAAAATTGTTAAAGCTTTATGGGAAAAAGGAGAGGTCTTGGTTGGACGGTTGAATATAAAACCTGATCTAAAAGGTGCACGTCTTGTTCATAATTTTTATGATGATAAAGAAGTTGCCAGAATATCTGCCGTTGACTGGATTACAATGGGAAGTTTAAGAGATAGCTCTAATTCGGTTACAAAGTACAATCAGGCAGAAGCAGTTGGATGGATACCCGATAAGCTAAATGGTTTAACAGCATTTACAATGCCAGATGAAATAAAAAATTGGTTTTCTTCGATAGGATATAGTGTTCCTTTATACCAAAGTTTTATTCGACAAAAAGTTCCAAGAAATGTTGATTGGCTTGATGTATTGAGAAGTCTTTCTTCTTACCCATCACAAGATTATTATTATGTTTTGTTAACTGTTGGAGCTATAACACAAGGTGGCTCAGATCTACCTTCTATAGCATTTGGCCCTTCACATTACATCGTAATTAACTCAGATTTAAGGACAGCTACTGGGTGTGTTAATAAACTTACCTCTGAGGATGCTATTATTAATGCTACATGTTTTAATTGGGGTAAGCAGGATAGAATTAAACCTATTAGTTTAAAAACTTTGAGTCGGTTTGTTTGGGCCGTTATTGTCGTAAAAAGAGAGTTAAAATAGATGAAAAAATTTATAACATTAACATTTTTATTTTTATTGGGTTGCTCTAATGTAAATAATGATGTTTTTTTGACAAAAGAAATACCAGTAGGAAAAGTAGGGAGTCCTTATTATGCAGAAATTAAAATGAAAGAATATCGTGTTATTGAGGATACTTTTCTTGTACAGTCAAATGTAGATCAAAAGAGTGGTTTGATTGTTTCACCAGATCAAGGGGAAAAAGAGTTTGCCCTTCATGCTTTGACAACAATCGAGGGTACACCTAAGAAGTCTGGTGTCTATAAGATAAATATTTCTGGCACCGTCAGAGATGGATTAAAAAATTTTAATAAGGATTTTATTTTAAAAATTGAGGAGTAAGAGGATTGTATATAAGAAATATGGGTGGATGAATGATGAGGAATAAGTGTTTTTATGTATTTGTTTATATTTTTCTTTTGATGGAATAGAATAAATGGTTTAAAGTGGAATTTTATAATTTTAAAGTTGACTAGCTATCTCAGCGGAACTTAATAATTGTAGTGGATTATATCTTATGTAAATTTTTTATCTAAGAATAAACTACTCGGAAAAGTATTTTATTCTAGTTTATACAGGTTTTTATGAGAAACGTGATGATGAGTTAAGTAAAACCTATATTTTTATAAACAGCACCCCAAGATTATATGATTAATCTTGGAGTATTCTAGATCAGAAACGACTTTCCCAAAGCTCTTTCGCTTTTGTCATTGCATCATCATAGCTACTGACCACACCCATGGTATACAACGCAATCCCCATCGTTTCGATCACTGCCATTTCTCCATATTCATGCGTTTGTTGACCCAACCAAACTGCTTTAAATACTGCAAGATCAAGTTCTTCTTCAATCGGGCTACGGTCAGGAGTAAGTTTTGGCAACTCATGTTCGTATAACTCACCATTTTTAATCCCACAGATTAAAGTTTTTGCATCAGGATTACGTTCAAACTCTCCACCTTCACCCTTAATCACCGCACTATTTTGATAACCTAAACGGAAAGCAGTTTGCTGATGTGAAGTTCGATAAGCAGGGTGGAAAATGGCTTGTAAGGTGGCTTTGGCATTAAATGGATTAATCAGTCGTGCCAGTGTGTGAATCGGAGAGCGTAATCCCATCACATTTCGCAGTGAAATCAGGTCGCTTAAAATTGGTGAAATCGCTTCCAGTGGAAGGTAGGAAAAGTTGTGCTGTTGAAGTTGCTCACGGACATCCTGTTCATTCTGACAAATAGAATAGCCTAAGTATTGCAAAACCTGTTCAGTATAAACACGGTTAATGGTGTGGCCAGAGGCACCGTGCATCACAATCTTGTAACCATGATGCGCTAAAGTCAGTGCGGCCAATAAAAACCACGGATAGTGTTTACGTTTACCTGCATAAGAAGACCAGTCTAGATCCACCTCCAGCGGTTGAAAATTAAGCTGGTCACGCGTAGCTTGGACAAAACCTGCCAGTTCATCGACAGACTCTTCTTTAACGCGGAGTAGCATTAAAAATGCGCCAAGCTGCACGTCCAGTACTTCATCTTTCAAGATCATGCTAAAGGCCTGATAAGCCTCTTCGTAACTGAGTGAACGTGACCCTGTTTTGCCTTTCCCTAAAATACGAACATATTGAGCAAATGGATGTTCTGCGGTTTTATAGATATTTCGTTTTGTGTTCATGGTCGTATTTGAGGTTGTCACTAAGAATGAAATCAATATGACATAAAATAAGGGCATGTAGCATAAAAAAACCAGCAAGCTGTTTAATCAATAAACAGTTGTGGTCTGGAAAGCCACCGTGCAAACAAAATTATTGACCCAATCAGTCTAGTGATTTGATGTAAACGGGACATGACATCTGATCTAAAAGTTATTAGCATGACTGCGAACGAATTTTTAAGAACAAAGAAAGCGAAAGGAAATAATGATGTTAGCTTATGATGCAGATTTGGAACTCTTCCGTGATAATTTTAAACGCTTTATGAGCGAGCAGATTGCACCGCACTATGATCAATGGGAACGTGAAGGTATTATGCCGCGTTCAGTGTGGTCTGCACTGGGTGAAAATGGATTCTTGTGTGTGGATGTACCAGAAGAATACGGTGGTTATGGTGTGCCAACGCATTATTCACTCATGTTGGTGGAAGAATCTGCCCGTGCAGGTTACTGTGCATTATCAACTGCAATTTCATGTCATTCTGAAATCGCTGCACCGTATATTCAGCACATTGCAACAGAAGAACAAAAACAGTACTGGTTACCTAAAATGGTGTCGGGTGAAGTCGTCGGTGCGATTGGTATGACTGAACCAGGTGCAGGCTCAGACTTACAGGCAATGCGTACCAGTGCAATTTTGCAAGATGACCACTATGTATTAAATGGTTCGAAAACCTTTATTTCAAATGGTCAGCATGCTGATCTGGTTGTGCTTGCAGTGAAAACTGACCCACAAGCGCGTGCTAAAGGCGTGTCACTGATGTTGGTTGATACGCATTTGGATGGCTTTAAAAAGGGCACCAACCTCGACAAAATCGGATTACATTCACAAGATACCTCAGAGCTGTTCTTTGATAATGTCAAAGTGCCGAAAGATCAATTGCTAGGTCAAGCAGGGCAAGGTTTTGCTTACTTGATGCAGGAGCTTCCGCGTGAACGTACTGCGATTGCAGCAACAGCTTTAGGTGCGATTCGTGGAGCAATTGATTTAGCAACGGCTTATGTCAAAGAGCGTCAGGCATTTGGTCAGGCAATTTCACAATTCCAGAATACACGTTTTGTCTTGGCACAAGCGAAGATTGATGAGTTGGCAACTGCTGCTTTCTATAACCAAAACGTTGAGTTATATAACGAAGGCAAACTGGACGTAGAAACTGCTGCGGCATTGAAGAGCTTCAGTACTGATATGCAAATGAAAGTTGCAGATAACTTACTTCAGTTATTTGGTGGTTATGGTTATATGACTGAATACCCAATTTCACGTTTCTTCGTTGATGCGCGTATCCAACGTATTTATGGTGGAACGAACGAAATTATGAAAGAAATCGTGGCGCGTGGAATTATTGGTAAAGCTTAATTTATACGCTTCAAAGAATAGCCTGCTCAATAGCAGGCTATTTTGTTTCATGCAGGAAGAGATTAAGGCTTTGGTTCATCAAATAAGGCCGCACAGCGTTCAGTTTGACATCCTGCAAGTAGAATGGCTTTAGGTAAGCTGGCATACATATTGGTCAGGTGTTGTTCAGCAGGATGCTGAAAATGCCAAAAAGAAAATTGTTTTGAGTGTTGGTCTTTAAAATTTTGATAGAAATCATTTTGCTTTTTTAAAGCATCTGGATCTGCCGCGGGGCCTTTGCCTAATTCTTGTGTACCAACGGTGGTCATGAGCATCACGTTTTGAGTTGTATTGGCTTTATTTTTTAACCATTCAGCCTGTCTATTTAATAAGGCATAGTTGTCAAACCAGAGTGAAGGGCTGGCTGCAATATAACGCTGAAATGTTTGTGGCTTGGAAAAGAAGGTATGTAATGCAAACAATCCGCCAAAGGAGTGTCCGAATAAGCTTTGTTGTTGGGAGTTGACTTTAATACGTGAACTGATTGCTGGTTTCAGTTCTTTATCCAAAAATTGGATGAATTGGTCTGCACCACCATATTGATATTTTGCCTGCGTTTGAAACTCAGCAGACGTTTTAGGGGTATAGTCTAAAGCACGTTTTTGCACATCAAAGGTGTTTTGGTCAGGATAGCCTACCGCAACAATCACCACAGGGCTAAGCCCCAAACGATTTGCACCTGCACCAACTGATTTCGCAATATTGGCAGCACTTTCAAAAGCGGCATTTCCATCTAGAACATACAGCACAGGAAAGCCTTCTACAGGTGCTGCACGATCAGGAATGGACATCTGAATCAGGTAGTCCTGCGCAGTATATTTCGATTTCAGGATAAAACTTTGTCTGGTCTGGGTATTTGCTTGCACTTCACGTGCTGAACTGGAACTTGCTGTAGAAGGCTGCGCAACCACGGATTGGGTCGCGATCATAAGAGAAAAAGTTAAAATACCAAGACGTTTCAACATCACTTTATTTACACTCATCAAAATTTTGACAAGAAATATATAATGAAAATCATTATCAATAAAGTTTAATGGGAAAAAGAGTTAAAACTCAGCGTGTTTAATGCATAAAAGTATTGTTATACTCTAGCTCGGATAATCGATTCATAGATAGATTGTAATCCATTCTTATAGATGATTTTGCTGAGGCTGCATTCAATGGTAAACGATGGACAAAACACATCGAATTCACTTAATTTAGAACAAATTCGTAACGATATTGATAGTGTTGATCAACAAATCCAAGAGTTACTCAACCGCCGTGCGACACTGGCAGAAGCGGTAGCTAAAGCGAAATTTGCATCCGAAGAAAATCCACTGTTTTATCGCCCGGAACGTGAGGCGCAAGTGCTCCGTAAAGTCATGGAGCGTAATCAAGGGCCTTTGTCTGATGCAACCATGGCACGCTTATTCCGTGAAATCATGTCGGCATGTCTGGCGCTTGAAGCACCACAAAGCATTGCATTTTTAGGGCCAGAAGGGACGTATACGCACTCTGCTGTGTTAAAACATTTTGGTAAAGATGCGGTTGTGCGTCCATTACCAACCATTGATGAAGTCTTCCGTGAAGTTGAAGCGGGCAGCGCGCATTATGGTGTTGTTCCTGTAGAGAATTCATCTGAAGGGATTGTGAACCATACGCTGGATTGCTTTAAAGCATCGACAGTGAATGTGATTGGTGAAGTTGAGCTTCGTATCCATCATCAATTCCTTGTCTCAGAAAATACCCGTAAAGACAGCATCAAACAGATTTATGCCCATCAGCAAACCTTGGCGCAATGCCGTAAATGGTTAGATGCACATTATCCAGGCGTTGAGCGTGTTGCACTGAACTCAAATGCAGAAGCGGCTCGCCGTATTCGTAACGAATGGCATTCTGCTGCGATTGCATCTGATATTGCGGCAAGTATGTACAATCTTGAGATTTTACATAGCAATATTGAAGATAACCCAGAAAATACCACACGTTTCCTTGTGATTGGGCGTGAAAAGATTCCTCAAAGCGGTAATGACAAGACCTCGTTATTGATCTCTGCACATGATCGTGCGGGTGCTTTACTGGAAATTCTTGCACCGTTTGCGAAGCATCAAATTAGCTTGACCAGCATTGAAACACGTCCAGCTTTACCTGAAAAATGGGCTTATGTGTTCTTTATCGATTTAGAAGGACATATCGGTCAGGAAAATGTTGCGGCGGCATTGGAAGAAATTCGTCCAATGGTAAAAGAGTTACGTGTACTCGGATCTTATCCAATCGCTGTTTTATAATCCCGTTTTATCGAATGGATAGATGACTTCGGTATCTATCCATATCAATGTCGTCTCATTAGGCAAATATGTTTTATGTCTCAACCATTATTTAAAAAAGTTGCATTTATCGGACTTGGACTGATTGGGTCTAGTCTTGCCCGTGTGATTGTGGCAGAACAACTTGCATCTCAAATTGTGGCTTCAACACGCTCAAAAAAAACATTAGAAGATGCCAAGACACTCGGTCTTATTCAACACGGTTATGCAACGCCTGAAGAAGCAGTTCAGGATGCAGATTTAATTGTTTTAGCATTACCCGTTCGTGCGACACAAAAAGTGCTTGAACAGATCAAGCCCTTTCTTGCCGAAAATGCCATTATTACCGATGTAGGTAGTACCAAAGGCAATGTGGTTGAAGCGGCAAAAGCAGTATTTGGTGAAAATTTACCTGTCGGTTTTGTGCCGGGGCATCCTATTGCAGGTGCAGAACATACTGGTGTGCATGCGGGTAAAGTTGATTTATTCGTCAATCACAAAGTGATTCTAACGCCACTGCCGACCAGCGCGGAGTGGGCGGTTGAAAAGCTGATTCAGCTTTGGTCTGCGGCAAAAGCAGAAGTGATTTGCATGGATGTTGCTAAACATGATGAAGTGTTGGCACATACCAGTCATTTACCGCATTTGATGGCATTCAATCTGGTTGAGCAACTGGCAAATCGTGAAGATAATCTAGATATTTT
Organism: Acinetobacter sp. YK3; assembly: GCF_001729365.1. Lineage (NCBI taxonomy): Bacteria > Pseudomonadati > Pseudomonadota > Gammaproteobacteria > Moraxellales > Moraxellaceae > Acinetobacter > Acinetobacter sp. YK3. The sequence goes on along the minus strand of NZ_LZPJ01000069.1, from coordinate 4,091 downwards.
CCGCTATGCTGCGGGTGGTTTTAGAGACTTCTCTCGGATTGCAGCCAGTGATCCGCAGATGTGGCATGATATTTTCTTTGCCAACAAAACCGCAATTTTGAATGCTGTTGATGGTTTCGAACAGCAATTATCCGTTTTAAAGAAATTGATTGAACAGGAAGATTCGCATGCGTTGATGGGGCTACTGGGCCACGCGCAAGCGGCACGCCAACATTTTAATCATATGTTAGCCAAAAAACCTTTGATGGAGAAAAACAAGGTGACACAGCAATTTAGCATTTTACCGGGAAAGAAAACATTTACAGGTAAATTCACCGTACCGGGTGACAAATCTGTGTCACATCGCTCAATTATGTTTGGTGCGATTGCAGAAGGCACAACTCATGTGACAGGCTTTTTGGAAGGTGAAGATGCACTCGCAACTTTACAAGCATTCCGTGACATGGGCGTGAGCATCGAAGGACCAAAGAATGGTGAAGTGACCATTCATGGTGTGGGCATGCAAGGCTTAAAAGCACCTGCAAGCGCATTGTATATGGGCAACTCAGGCACCAGTATGCGTTTGTTATCAGGCATGCTCTCTGCGCAAAAATTTGATTCGGTAATGACGGGTGACGCGTCATTGTCTAAGCGTCCAATGGAACGTATTGCTAAGCCACTTCGCGAAATGGGTGCACTCATCCAGACCACAGGCGAGAAAGGTACACCACCTGTGAGTATTACAGGTAGTCAGATGCTTAAAGGAATCCAATACGATTTACCAATGGCGTCAGCTCAGGTGAAATCAGGTATTTTATTGGCTGGTTTATGGGCTGAGGGTGAAACTTCCGTGACTGAACCAGAACCGACGCGTGATCATACTGAACGTATGTTGCGTGCCTTTGGTTATGATGTAAAAACTGAAGGTAATAAAATCTCGCTTGTCGGTGGCGGCAAATTAGTCGGTACAGATATTCAAGTGCCTTCGGATATTTCATCTGCTGCATTCTTTATGGTGGGTGCAGCGATTACTGAAGGTGCCGATGTGGTATTGGAAGCGGTCGGTATTAATCCAACCCGTACAGGCGTGATCGAAATCCTTAAGCAAATGGGTGCTGATCTGACAGTTGAAAATGAGCGTATTGCAGGTGGTGAACCGATTGCAGATATTCATATCAAAGGTTCAAGAACATTGAAAGGCATTCATATGCCAGAAGATCAAGTGCCTTTAGCTATTGATGAATTCCCGGCATTGTTCATTGCTGCTGCATGTGCAGAAGGTCAAACTGTATTGACTGGTGCTGCTGAGCTTCGTGTTAAAGAATCTGACCGTATCCAAGTGATGGCAGATGGTTTGAAAATCATGGGGATCGACTGTACGCCAACGGAAGATGGCATCATCATTGAAGGTAAAGGTAAATCTGGCGACTGGTCAGCGATCTTCGCGGGTGGTGAAATTGAATCACATCATGACCATCGTATTGCCATGAGCTTTAGTATGGCTGGTTTACGTACCTCCGGTGAAATTACGATTCATGGTACAGAAACGGTTGCGACAAGTTTCCCAACCTTTACCGAGCTTGCAAATTCAGCTGGATTGGATTTAAGTGTAGTCAATCCGTAATCTGATTTGAATCAAGCAGCATTCAGCTATTGAAGGTTGAGTGCTGTTTTTTTTTATGTATTTATCTCTAAAAAGAATTTGTTAAAACCATCCATTGAACGCTTAAATACTAAAAATGATGACTTCTCTGATGTACATATCTAATCGGGTCGAAATTTATCAATTTAACAATAGAACTAAGACAATCAGCTAATCGTTTAGAGACGATTGTATATATAATAATTCAGAGTATAGGCGTTGGATTTAGGTTGTGATGCGGCGCTAAAATATAATAAAAGAGGGAATAGCATGAAAACGTTGCAATTTATAGCAGATTGCCCAAAACATGGAGTGGTCGATCATCCACCGAATGAGTGCTATATCACACAAGAATATGTGGCTGCACTGCTGTTTAAACAATTAGAACAATATGGTTTTGATGCACAGCATATTCGTCATGAACATGAGAAAATAGAAGTGCGTATCGACAATCATCAATTGCCGCTTTCAATTTTATGTTCGCAACAAGACACAGAAGGGCATATTTTGTGTGAGATTTCAGCCAATCCACAACGTGAACAAGCGTGGTTTGAAAAGATCGAGACGCAAAGTATTATTCGCCAACTGGCACAGGCAGTGGAAAATAGCTTAAAAGCGGAACATAGTTTTTCTCAGTTTGTATGGAAAAGCTAAGTCTTTTTTGCGAATAGAATCTTAAATGAAGTGCATTAACATCATGACCGTTTCGGTGTATGGTGTATATTGATTTAAACGCTTTATTTGAGAGTATAGGTGCATGATACAGGTCGATTTTTCTAAATTATCACCCCAAGTGGTTTGGCAACATTTTGAGACCTTATGTACCATTCCTCGGCCTTCCAAGCATGAACAACAATTAAGACAACATTTAAAAGATTGGGCGGAACAGCGTAAGCTCCAAACTTATGTCGATGACATTGGTAATCTGATTATTCGCAAAGCGGCAACTGCGGGTAAAGAACAGGTGGCTGGTGTGATTTTGCAAGGGCACTTGGATATGGTGACTCAGGCAAATCGCGGAACCCAACATGACTTTTTTAAAGATTCCATTCGACCTGTATTAAAAGATGGTTGGCTGATTGCTGAAAATACCACTTTAGGTGCGGATAATGGGATTGGTGTTGCATTGGCACTGGCGGTATTAGAATCAAATGATATTGCACATGGGCCGATTGAAGTCCTGCTGACGATTGATGAAGAAGCGGGAATGAGTGGTGCACGCTTACTCGAATCTGGCGTTTTAACTGGACAATGGCTTTTTAATATTGATACCGAAGAATGGGGCGAGCTATATCTTGGCTGTGCAGGCAGTATCGACCTAGAAGTGGGGCAGCCACTTGAATATGAAACAGCACCAAATAATTTAATCTTTGTAGATTTACTGGTATCAGGACTAAAAGGTGGTCACTCTGGGGTTGATATTCATTTAGGTCGAGGGAATGCCAATGTCATTCTAGCCAATTTCCTTAATGAATATTTAGCACAATCTAATGGTCGACTGGTTGAATTTGTCGGTGGAACAGCACGTAACGCCATCCCGCGTGAAGCCGTGGCAACTATTGCAATTCAGGCAGAACAACTGACTGATTTGGAAAACGCTGTTGTAGCGACACAAGCTGCATGGCAACAGACACTACAGGGTATTGATGATCAGTTGCAAATCACGGCACAGCAAAATACCAGTCAGATAAATGAAGTGATTGCGTTACATCAACAACAAGCATGGTTGCAGGCATTAGCAACTTGCCCTTATGGCATTGCTCAATGGAGTAGCGCTTTACCTGATGTGGTTGAAACCTCGAATAATATCGGTGTGGTCAAACTCACTAAAGACGAAGCAAAAACCTTGATTATGGTTCGTTCGATGGTGAATCAGCAGGCGTTAGCCTTTGCACAGAACATTCAACAGCACTTTGCCAATTTCCAGATCAAATCTGAATTAACGCCGTTAGTATCAGGTTGGACACCGAATCCAGAATCAGCGGCATTAAAGTGCTTGCAACAAGCGTATCAGTCTGCATTTAAAATTGAGCCAAACTTGAAAGTGATTCATGCGGGGTTGGAGTGCGGCATTATTGCGGAACATTATCCTGATTTGCAAATGGTGTCTTTTGGCCCAGATATTCAGGGGGCGCATGCACCGGGAGAGCGAGTTAAAGTGGATACGGTAGAGAAATGCTGGAAGTTGTTGGTGACTGCTCTGGAGTCTATTAAATAAGCCCTTAATAAAAAGAAGCTCAAAGATGAGCTTCTTTTACTTTAACTGTGATCTGAAACAGTGTTTTATCCAACTTGATAAATTCAATTTCACAATTAAACCTGTGAATTAATCTTCCCAATGGAAAAAAGCATCAAAGTAGCAATATCCATGATTTGTGAAATTTGTATGTACCCCATAATTTGAAGGTAATTTTATTTTTAATTGTTTTTGATTTAATCGAATTAATTCTAATTTTGATAGTAATTTCTC
>NZ_LZPJ01000068.1:0-56404 GCF_001729365.1 Acinetobacter sp. YK3 | reverse complement strand
TTCATTTTAATGCATCATCTGTGAACCTTCATTTTGTAACTTTATGACAGCCTTCCACTCTCTTCATTATTTTTGGTTTTTTAATATTTAGTAAAAATATGAAAAGCTTATATATAAAAACTAAAACACTTTTACATAATTTATTCTACATTAAGCGAAATCTAAAAATAGGGCTTGGCACAGGTCTTGCTAAAACGGATTTATCTAATTTTAGAGTGGCAAACCATCTAGGGGTTCAATAAACAATGAAAAAAGCCAACTTCGCTGCACCAGACTTTACACAAAAATCGGGTAAAACCCTGCTTAAACTCAGTACATTGAGCTTAAGTATGCTATGCCTGACCATGGCACATGCGGCCGATACGGAAACCACCACTGAGGAAAAACCAACCAAGGTTGTTAAGGTCGCCGTAACAGGATCTTCGATCAAAGGCGTTGCGGCACAAAGCGCCTCGCCTATTACAATTATTAAAGCCGACGACCTTGCCAAGCAAGGGGTGACCACTGTTGAAGAAGCTTTAACCAAAGTCAGTGCTAACCAAGCTGGTTTCGCAACCGCCCAGAATGTGGGGGCAAGTAACACCGAAGGTTCATCGGCCAATTTACGTGCCTTAGGGACTGATAAGACCTTGATTTTATTGAATGGTCGCCGTTTAGCGTATAGCCCATTTAGTACATCAACGACTAACCTGAATATTATTCCAATGGCGATGGTTGATCGTATTGAAATCCTCCGTGATGGAGCTTCTGCAATTTATGGAGCAGATGCGATTGCAGGTGTAATCAACTTCATTACCAAAAAGTCCTTTGAAGGATTAAATATCAGCGCAGGTTTAATCCAGCCTGAAGAAAGTGGCGGTGATAAACAAGATGTCTCAATATTTGGTGGCTATGGGGATTTGGAGGAGCAGGGTTTTAATGTGATGGGCGTTATTGATTACCGCCGTTCAAATGACATCATGGCAAGTGATCGTAAAGCCAGTAAACGAGGCGGACTTCTTCCTGAATTAGGAATTGATGCAAGTTCAGCCAATGGTTTTCCAGCCAATTTTCGTGATCCAAAAACAGGAAAACTAGGCAATCCTTATGCAAATACTCAATGTAATAACGCTCCAAATACCGTTTCAGATGGTGAGCTGTGCTATCTAAATACGCAAGCATTGATCGGTATCGTTCCAAAATCAGAAACAATTTCTGCACTCGGACGCGGCACATTCAAATTAAATGATAATTTTAATGCCATTGGCGAATATATTTATTCACGTAACGAAGTGACCACTTCTATTGCTCCTGATGTTTATAGTCGTTCGGTTACACTTCCCTCAACAAGTCCTTATTACCCAGGAAATGGTATTACTCCTGCTGTCAGTGGTTTAAGTGGAGAACCTTTAGAACTTTATTTACGTTCACAAGCGGGCAATCGTATATCCAATCCTGTCAATGAATCACACCGAGCGCTACTTGCTTTAGAAGGTGAAGCGTATGGATGGGATATCAACACAGGTATTTCTTATGCCCGCAGTGAAGCAACAGATGGTTTTGCTGGTGGTTATCTCAATCAAAGCCAAGTACAAGCTGCTTTAAATGCAGGGAAACTGAACCCATTTGGTCCAAGTGCAGATCAAAATATATGGCAATCATTCGAAGTTAAGGGAGATACCAATAAAGGTACCCTAACTGCAACGACATTTGACTTTAATGTCAGTCGTCCAATTTATACCCTTCCCGCTGGCGATGTTGGTTTTGCATTGGGGGGAAGCTTTAGTTCTCAGGACTGGAAAGCAAATGTTAACTCAGAGATTGTGAGACAAGTTCCTGGAAGTGGTATTGATCCAGATAAACCAGAAAGTAAGGGTAAACGCGATATCACCGCCCTCTTTACTGAGCTACATATCCCTGTTACCAAAACACTAGAAGCCCAACTTGCTGCTCGTTATGACAAATACAGTGATTTTGGTGATACTTTCAATCCCAAAGTAGCTTTCCGTTGGGAACCTTTAAAACAATTAATGTTCCGCACCTCCTACAGTACAGGTTTCCGTGCACCAAGTTTGTATGACATCAATGCACCTCAAAGTAAAACCTATACAGGAGCAAAATACGATGATCCTGTGCTTTGCCCAAATGGACAAGCAATCTCAGACCAATATAAGACTGAATGTAATACGCAATTTTATCGTACTCAGGGCGGAACCAAAGGCTTACAACCCGAAGAATCTACCTCGATCACGGCTGGTTTTGTAGTAGAGCCGATTAAGAATCTGGTTTTCTCTGCCGACTATTACAACATCAAAATTGACGGTCTGATTAATAGTATTGGTGAAGCCATGATTTTTGGTGATCCAGAAAAATATGCAGATCGCTTCATTCGTGGAGAAGATGGCCGTCTCCAATATATCAATAGTGCATTAACCAATATGGGTGGGGTTAAAACCCAAGGGATTGACCTTGCCCTAAATTACCTCACTCCAATGACGGTAACAGGCCGCTTTGGCTTCGGAATCGATGGTACTTATATTATTAAATATGACCGACAAGAAGAAAAAGGTGGCGTTTGGGACAGCTATGCAGGCAAGTACGATGACCCTGCGATTTTACGCTGGAAGCATGTTGCAAATATAAATTGGAGCTATGAAAACTGGAAAATGGTATTCGAGCAAGAATTCTATCGAGGTTATAAAGACCAGAATGAAACGGGTGATGATAAATATGACAACCACCGTGTCAGTGACTATACCTTGTACAACGTTTCAGGAACCTATAAAGGCTTTAAAAATCTAGAGCTTACCGCAGGTATAAAAAATATATTTGATGCAGAACCATCAGCATCGAATGTATTAGACAACTTCCAATATGGTTATGACCCTCGCTATAGCGATGTAACAGGTCGAGCATATTTCCTGAGAGGCACCTACAAATTTTAATAAGTTTCTCCACTGCAACATAAATTGCTTATGTCGCAGTGGTTCACCGTAATCCTCTGATTCATCAAAAATTAAAGTGGTCTGCATCAGTTTTTGAATTGATGCTCTCCTCCAAACAACGATGAATCCATGATTGCAATTTCAGGAGTAATTATGGGCATCCCCTTTTCTGAGAATGAAAATCAACCTACCAAACGCCTGGTTGGCATTGGTCTGGTGTTATTTCTACATCTCATTATCGCCTATATTCTGATGACAAGTTTAGCGACCGACTTTACCAAGCCTGTCGATAAGCCTGTAGAACTACAGATTATTCAGGACATCAAACCACCACCCCCTCCAAAACCAGAGGAACCAAAACCAAAAGAAAAGCCACCTGAACCACCGAAAATGGTAGAGAAAGTGGCAAAAATGCCAGACCCACCAAAGCAGGTGGAGAAAGCCGCGCCTGTGCAAAAGCCGGCACCAGCGCAACCTACCCAACAAACAGCAGTTGCAACACCAACGCCTGCCCCCGCAGCAACAAGCCCGAGTCCAGTTGCAGCGCCTGTAGCATCAGCCGCGCCTACAGCTCCTGCCAAACCCACAGGGATTTCACGTGGTGTTTCCGAAGGTGAAGCGGGTTGTCAAAAACCTGAATATCCGCGTGAAGCCTTGATGAATGAGGAAGAAGGCACCGTACGTATTCGTGTATTGGTCGATGCCTCTGGCAAGGTGATTGACTCAAAAGTGAAAAAATCGAGTGGCAGTAAAAGTTTAGATAAAGCAGCGATTAAAGCCTATAGCCTGTGTACTTTTAAAGCAGCGATGAAAGACGGTGTACCACAACAAGAATGGTACGAAATCGAATATCCATTCACGATTTCCTAAATAAATGCATTGAATAAACAAATTTTTGGAGAATTTTAAGATGAAAAACACAGCAAAACGTATCTCACGAATCGCAGCAATTGGCCTCATCGCAGGTACCACCTTACTTCCAGTTACAACAGTGTGGGCAGATGAAACCACGCAAACCACAGCCGTCACCAGCGTCAGTACAGATGCTACAAACCAAGCGGCACCGACACCACCGCCATTACCAGCAACAGCTGAAAAAGTACACAACCCTTATGGTTTAGAAGCACTTTGGCGTGAAGGTGATTTAGTTGCAAAAACGACTTTATTTATCTTGGTACTGATGTCGATTGGCACGTGGTACATCATTCTGTCTAAAGTCTTTCAGCAAAGTAAAATCAAACGTCATGCCACGGAAGCGGAACGTAACTTTTGGGAAGCGGAATCGTTAAATAGTGCGGCCGACAGCTTAAATGCAAACAGTAGCTATCGATATATTGCAGAAAAAGGTATTCGCTCGACCAAACACCATGACGGCACTTTATTAGAACGTATTGATTTCAATACATGGGTGACCATTTCAATTCAACGCGCCATTGAAAAGGTGCAAAGTCATCTCAGTAATGGCCTAGCTTTCCTTGCAACAGTAGGTTCAACAGCGCCATTTGTTGGCTTATTCGGAACGGTTTGGGGAATTTATCACGCCCTTACTGCCATCGGTATTTCAGGCCAAGCGTCCATTGATAAAGTGGCTGGCCCTGTGGGTGAAGCATTAATTATGACTGCGATTGGTCTTGCAGTCGCGGTTCCTGCTGTACTGGGCTATAACTGGTTAACCCGTCGCAATAAAGCAGTCATGGACAATGTCCGTTCATTTGGATCAGACCTACACGCCGTCTTACTCAGCGGTGACTTAAACGGCAATCACCCAAACCGTGATTCTAAATAAGGAACATCATTATGGGCATGATGATAAATTCAGATCAAAGTGATGATGATGTTATTGGGACAATTAACACGACACCATTAGTCGACATCATGCTGGTGCTGCTGATTATCTTTTTAATCACAGTGCCAGTGGTCACACACACTGTTCCGGTAAAACTACCTGAAGAGAAAAATACGCCTTATGCCACGACACCACAAAATATTCAGCTTTCAGTGAATAAAACAGGCGATATTTTCTGGAATGAACAACATGTTGCAAATAAAGAAACTTTACTTGCTCGTTTACAGGCTGAAGCGCAAAAACGTCCACAGCCTGAAGTTCATATTCGTGGCGATCAACTGACCCATTACGAAGCGATTGATCAGGTAATTAGTACAACTCAGCAAGCGGGTATTGGCAAAATTGCATTTGTCACTACCCCACCTGCAACTTCGCCATAACAGGAGCAATCACACATGGGTATGAATGTGGGTTCAAAAAATGATGAAGAAGATGTGATGCTCGACGTCAACATGACACCTTTGATTGATGTCATGTTGGTGCTGTTGATTATGTTCATTATCACCATCCCGATTCCGAACAATGCCATTAACATCAACTTGCCAAATGGTACACCGCCGCCGCCAACAGATCAGAAACCACCAGAAACCATTAACCTACGTGTCGACGCACAAGGGCATATTTTCTGGAATGATCAAGCGGTGGCTGATCATCAGGCACTTAAGGTTTTATTCGAATCTGTGGCTCAAAAAGCCGATCAGGATCAAATTAAATTTAAACCTGATGCTCAAGCAGAATATAAAAATATTGCGATGGTGATGGCATTAGCTCAACAAACCAATGTCACTAAAATCGGCATTGTCAGTAATAACTAAAAAACGAGAACAATAAATTAAATCCAATAACCACAAACTTACTCCTACGCTAACAAGTTCGCTTGTTGGCTTTTTTTATTTTATTTCACTGATCACAATAGGAATCAACTTGCTGCTGACTTTATAGCCTTGTGGTTTGTTATTACAGGCATTGCCTGTGACTGTAGTCTGAACAACATAAGGCGAATAAGGCATCACATTTAAATAGCCTGAATTATCCCGACCAGTTCGGCAATCCTCTGCACCTAACTTGTCATCATAACGTCCTTCATAGGAAGATTCTTCGACCTCTGCAATCAGCTTACTCGCCCATTGATTTAAATAAACCAGACTTTTACTCGATTCAACTGTCCCCTGACCTGAACCTGCACTTTCAATTTCCACCAACTGAATCGGTTTACCTTTATACACGGTGGAATATACTGTGAAGCTATTCGATTGACCACCAAACGCTTTTAAGATTCGCGCCTGCTTGAATTTCGGACGGGTTAATACATAACCTCCCCAAAAGTTACGCCCTGCATTTTCAAAACTTACACCAGATAAATAAGCTTCTTCTCCTGAGATCAACTTCACTGCTTCAGTAGAATCAATTTGAATGGCTTGAGGTGGACTGGCATTTGAATCTTGTAAATTAGTAATCCAACTAATAATAGTTTTATCACTAGGTACAGCAGCATGGGATGCTGAGACTGTCATCAAAAAACCAAATAGAATAGATAGAGCAAATTTATTTTTCTTTTTCATTTGAGGCCTTACTTTTATTTAATCGAAACTCTCACATAAAATATGATACTCGGAAACGTCATCCACAACCTGCGTGAATTTTGCAATATATTATTTCTGCGAGATAATAAAAACAAAACCAAAAAGAGAACAGGTTTTGTGGATGACAATGCCTTTGCCTACTTTGGGCGAAACCAAAGTAGGGCGAACCTGAACGAAGTTGAAATATATTTCAACTGAAGCGCAAGACACAGTGGTTTATCCCTAACCTTAGCTTGAACTCGGCATGACTCCGTGAAGAGCCACTATTTTGATTCGAAGTGAAATTTAAGTTATTTAAACTTTTCCAATTCAATCCATTGAGCATCAGGAAAATGCTTTGCCAAATAAGCTTTTAGATAATCAGCCGTATCTTTTGAAATAATCGGGTCTTTCGACTCATCCTTTAAGTTATACACCAAAGCATGCAAACTCAAACCACGCTGCTTTAAAGCCTCTAAACTCAGTAAAGTATGATTGATACTTCCTAAACGCCCAGAAGTCACCAAAATCACAGGAAATTGATGCTGCACAATATAATCAATGGTCAACAGTTCAGTGGTTAAAGGCACCATCAAACCACCCGCACCTTCCAAAAGTACCACATCAAAACGCTGAGCAAGTTGTTTAGTCGCAGCTTCAATCTTGGCAAAATCTAAATCTCGCCCATCCAGACGCGTCGCTAAATGGGGCGAGGCTGGATACGTAAAAATTTCAGGCATGGTCAACTTTTCATGGTCTTCCTGAAACCAGCCACTGCCCATAATTTCACGATGTTTTTCGATATCTTCCGAGATCTCGATATTACCCGTTTGCACCAACTTTTGGGTAATAACGCGCTGCCCCTGTTCTGTCCAGAGCTTGGCGAGATAGCCTGTGGCATAAGTTTTACCAATCTCAGTATCAATACCACTGACAAAATAAATTGCTGCACTCATGCTGCTCTCCGCGCGATCACATAAATCGGATGATAAGTCAGGTGAAAACCCTGCTCATCATGAAACTGTTCATAATCTAAATAAAATTGTTGTAAGGATCGCTTGGTCCAGCGATGCGACTTTGCGGTTGCCGTTACACCTGTTGCCTTTAAATGCTGCAATATGGATTTGGGATGATCAAAATAACGCTGCTTATGATCTTGGTGCATGAACAGCACTTCAAAACCTTGTTGTTCAAGCTGCTGTTGCAAAGTATCCAAATCGTCATAATTTAACCCCTGTCCTGTTAATTGCTTAATTTCGGTTAAATTGTCAGGGCCGAAGGTAGAAAAACAAAAATAGGCATTCGGTTTTAACGCAGCATGAATCCGTTGTAATAAAGCAGGTAAATCAATCATCCATTGCAAAGCAGAACTTGAGATCACCGCATCTAATCCACTAGGTAATTCAAGCTGTTCAATATCACCGATTAACCAATTGATCTTGTCGACGCTTGAAAAATGCTGCTCAACATCGTCATACAAGTCATTTAAAAACAGTTGTTCAACTTGAAAATGAGACTGAAACAGATGGGTTAAATTGCCTGAACCACAGCCAATCTCAAGTACAGAAGCTAAAGATTGCGGACAATAGACTTTGAGATATTCAAATAGCTGTGCACTAATCTGCTTTTGTATGACCGCATGCTCAACATAGCTTTGTCCTGCTTTGGCAAAACGCTGCGCAACCAGTGCTTTATTGATGCTCACAAACACTCCACCAATTGTTCCAATTCATTTTTTTGTACCATAGACGTTAACGAGATACGTAAACGTGAACTATTCTGCGGTACGGTTGGTGGTCGTACTGGCATGGCATAAAAACCCTGTTGCTGCACATAGCGAGCTTTTTCAATTGCAGCTTGGCTTTCCCCGACAATAATCGGAATGATATGGCTGCTGGATGGACTTGAGAAACCTTTTGCAATCACTGCCTGCTGCAAATACTGACTGATTTCAGCCAAGTGCTGACGCTGTTGTTGCATGTTCAGCACTTTATTAAAGATAAAATCAGACCACGCCATTGAAATTGGCGGCAATGCGGTACTAAAAATCAGTGGACGCATTTTATTGATGAGATAGTCACGGATAATTGGATCACAAATAAGATAACCACCCACCGAAGCAATCGCTTTACCGAAAGTTCCCACCAGAAAATCAATCTGATCCAGTACGCCATATTGTTCGGCACAGCCAAGTCCTTGCTCACCTCTTACGCCGATGGCATGCGCCTCATCCACATACAACATGGTTTTAGCAAAGCGTTGTTTTAGCTGAGCCAATGCCGCTAAATCAGTCTCGTCACCATCCATACTAAAGATACTTTCAGTCACCACAATAATGCGTTCAATTTGCTCATCTTGATGATACTTCTGCAATAATTGTTCCAGATGCTGCAAATCATTATGTCGGTAACGTACATATTGAGCGGTTGATAATCGAATCCCATCAATCATACTGGCATGCACTAATTTATCAGCCAGAATCAAAGTTTTACTATCCGCCAAAGCAGGTAGGATGCCGATATTCATGTGATAGCCACTGTTGAATAATAAGGCAGCACGACCAAATGCTTTGCTTAGGCTATTTTCAAATTGTTCATATTCTGCAAAATTGCCAGTCAGTAAGCGCGACGAAGATGAACTAAATAGCGCTCGTTCGATTTTCAATGTATCGAGAAATTCTTCTCTTAAACTTAAATCTGCGGCCAAGCCCAAATAATCATTGGATGCCAAATTCAACATGGTCCGATCTTGGATGGTAATCCACTTTCCCTGCTGTTGATTTGAAGTAAATTGACGAAAATTCCCTTGTTGTTTGAGCTGGTCAAGCTGCTCGGCATAATGATCAAGCAAGGACATTGGCATTATCTCCCTGCATGCTTTTCACTACTTCAATCAGCTGTGCTAATAAATAGTGTAGTTCATCATTGCTAATCACATACGGCGGCATCACATAGACCAATTTTCCAAATGGTCGTACCCAAATGCCACGTTCTACAAACTGTTGCTGTAAGGTTTTCATATCAACATTGGCGGTTAACTCCACCACCCCAATCGCACCTAAAACCCGTACATCTGCAACATGGTCAAGCTGAGCTAAATCCGTTAATTGTTCAGCCAGAATCTTTTCAATCCGTTGAATATTCGCTTGCCAATCTTGCTCTACCAATAGTTGAGTACTTCTTAAAGCAACCGCACAGGCCAGTGGATTTGCCATAAAGGTTGGGCCGTGCATAAATACACCCGCTTCACCACGACTGATGGTTTCAGCTACCTGCTTGGTGGTTAATGTTGCGGATAATGTCATATAGCCACCAGTCAAACCTTTACCGATACACATAATATCGGGTTCAACTTGTGCATGTTCCCAAGCAAACATTTTACCTGTACGCCCAAAGCCTGTTGCGATCTCATCAAAGATCAACAATAAATTATATTGCTCACATAAAGCTTTGGCTTGACGTAAATATTCAGGATGATAAAAACGCATGCCGCCCGCACCTTGTACAATCGGCTCAATAATCAGTGCAGCAATGCTATGATGATGCTGTTCAATCTGTTGTTTCAGTTCCTGAATATCTTGAGGATTCCATTCTCCATCAAATCGGCTTTGTGGCGCAGGCACAAAAATTCGATTCGGTAAACTTGTACCAAAAATCTGATGCATCCCTGTGACTGGATCACACACCGACATCGCATTCCATGTATCGCCATGATAACCAGAACGCGTGGTAATAAAGTTAGTTTTGGCTGGTTGATTCAGTGCTGTCCAGTATTGAACTGCCATTTTTAAAGCGACTTCAACTGAAACCGAGCCTGAATCTGCGTAAAAAATCTTATCTAAACTTGGTGGCGTAATCTTTAATAATAATTTGCCTAATTCAATCGCTGGTTCATGAGTCAGACCACCGAACATGATATGCGCCATTTTCTGTAATTGATCTGAAACCGCTTGGTTCAGTTCAGGATGGTTATAGCCATGAATCGCACACCACCATGATGACATGCCATCAATCAAGGTTTTTCCATCCTCTAGTTCGATGGTCGCACCATAGGCACGTTTGACTTTAAAGGTTGGCAGTGGATTTAACATCGAAGTATAAGGATGCCATATATGTTCTAAATCAAATAAATCGGTCATCCTTTACCTCATTTGCTGCTATTTCAAAATTTACCATTTGCCTGATCACACTTTTCGATACTCGGAAATGTCATCTGCAACCTGAGCAAGCCAAAGCGATTAAAGCTTTGGCATAGCGCAAGACAAACGATGTGCATAGTTCACACTTAAGCAAAGCTTTCGCCTTGCGGTACTGCAAAGATTCTTAATCTTTGCAGTACCTCAGGTTTTGCCTACTTTTCCCAAAAGAAAAGTGGGTCGCCGAAGGCATATCCTGAAAATGGATGAGGACTCGGCACGATTCCGTTAGATCTATAAAATAGGTTTTATCTTAAACTTGTCAAAATCTAAAATAAATTGCGAGAACTCTCAATTCAAACAAGATTAAACCTTCTCATTCAGAAAATCCTCAATTATTTGCACAGTCCGCTCAACCATAAAGCATGGAAAACCATGCGAAGCCCCTTCAATAGAAACAACAGATAAATTCTTTGCAGCTAAATTATCAACATTCTGCACAACTTGGTAAGGAACTAATGCATCATGCTCAGCAAACACATGCAACTGTCTACCCTGATTATTTTTATACATTTCAACCAGATTTAATTGCTCCAGCAACTGTAACCCATCCCGAAGCGATGCAATCGGTTGTGGATGAATCAATTTTTGCATTGCCAAGAAATCTTTTTTTGCCGAACTTGCGCCTTGACACACCAATAAGCCAAATCGTTTTAAAGTGCTAATCGCATCCTGTTCAAATGACTGCTTGAACTGCATAAAGGTTTCTACAGGCATGGCTGCCGACCAATCCGGTTGAGCAACAAAACATGGATTCGAGGCTAAAGTGATTAAAACTTTCTGTTGAGCATATTGTTGTTGTATCTGATTGACCAAGATGGTTGCCAGTTGCCCGCCCAGTGACCATCCAATAATCACATCAAATTTCACTGCAAGTTCGACATGCTGTTGCAACATGTCATCATCCAGCGCATTAAAGATATTAATCCGCCCAACCACATGTCCCTGTTTCTCTAAAGCCTCATGTAACGGTTTTAATAATTCGGCACCACCGCCCCATCCTGTAATCAGTAAAATCTTTTGTTCCACACTGTTGCCTAATTATTCAAACTTGCTCCGAAGTATAACCTGTTTCTTTCTCATCATTATTTTCCAAATCGATCAATAATCTTGTTGGAATGACTTGTTCCCAATGCTGTTTAAATTGCTGATGATATTTATCAACTTCAAATGAACTATTTTTCGCGACCTGTTGCGCCTGAGCAATATCTTTAGCTCGCGTATAGGCAAGTAAATAATGTTCTCCATTCAACTCAAGTTGAAACCACGATTCCACTTTCACACCTTCAGCTTGAAGCGTTTGAATTGCTTCTGCTTTGCGTTTTTCAATTTCTTGCTGCCAAGCCTCAACCTCTGCCTGTGTATTTGTTTTTAATTTAATAAGAACCGCACCAACATCCATTGATTTTCCTTTTCTTTTTAAATAATCATTCGATTTCAATATATAAAACAGATCAAAATCCTGTAAAGAATTTTCTAACACATACAATTTCTAAATTTGCTAAAGTAGATGCTATTACACTTTGAGATCAGCACAATGAATACGATAAAGTCCAAAGTTCTTGTTCTATGCAGTTCACTTTTTTTATTAAGTACGCCAAGTCTAAGCAACGCACAAAGCACTTTATTTTCAAAGCAGGATACTGCTCAAAAAGAATGGGTTGGACAATCAGCTCCTGACTTTAGACTGCAAGATCAAAGTGGCAAATGGCATACCTTGAATCAATATAAAGGCAAATGGGTGGTGCTGTATTTCTATCCTAAAGATAATACAGCAGGCTGTACGCAGGAGGCCAATCAGTTTAAATCACTGTATCCACAATTTTCAAAATCAAATGCTGTAGTACTGGGTGTCAGTCTGGATGATGTCGCATCCCATCAAAAATTCTCAGAAAAACTCGGTTTACCGTTCCCAATTCTTGCAGATGATAAAGGCGAACTTGCAACTAAATTTGGTATTGTTCGAAACTTGGGGATTGCTAAAATTGCCAAGCGGGAAAGCTTTTTAATCAATCCTCAAGGCGCGGTGATGTATCACTACACCAGCGTTAATACACAGACCCACGCTGATCAGGTATTGAAAGATTTAAAAACATTACAAAGCAAATAATTGCTTCAAAGATCTTGAGTCAATTTCTGGATTAATCCTATGCCTAGTTTTTTTAAAGACTAGGCATTTTTATACGCATTTAAAAATCAATCCCAACCGAATCATCAATGGGGTTCTGATCAAGTGTAAATACAGTCCGTTGATATGGAATACCTTCCAGATCATAGACCTGATAAACACAATCAAATAACAGCTGTAAGTCTTCGCTACGATCCATTGCCCGTGCAGTCAGAAAAATTGGGCTGACCGCGCCATTGTCCAGAATCGGAATATAATTTAAATGAGGAAAACGAATAGTATCGGCACTGGCAGGAATCACACACAAGCCTTCACCCGCTGCCACCAGACCTAAGGCCAGCTGGATTTCACGCACTTCATGCATATTTTTCGGCACCAAACTATGCTCGGCAAAGATATTCAGCAGTTGAGTCGAAAAATTAGGCTTTGGAGAGGTAGGATACATAAACATCTTTTCATCAATCAGATCAGCCAGATAAACCCCTTCCGTCCGCTGCGCTATCGGATGGCTGGTATGTGCTGCCACAACCAAGCGCTCTTTACGCAACAAAATCCGCCTGACTGCTGGATCACTAATCCGCAAACGCCCAAAGCCCACATCAATTCGACCTTCTTTTAAAGCTTGCAACTGCTCCGTGGTGCTCATTTCCACCAGTTGAATATTTAAATGCGGTTGTTGCTGCCGAAACAAATAGATGATTCGGGGTAACAATCCATACAGTAACGATCCCACAAAACCAATCGTGACACTGCGATCGATCAGTCCAATGCGTTTCGCCATACTCTTAATTTCTTCAGCATTAGACAAAAGTTTAACGGCGTGCTGATAAAAGAAATGCCCAGCAGGTGTGGTCTGTAAGGGGCGACTTCCTCGCTCAAACAATTGAATACCCAGCTCACCTTCCAGATTCTGGATCTGTCGGCTCAAAGGCGGTTGAGCAATAAATAATTTTTCTGCTGCTTTGGTAAAGCTTTGTTCTTCAACAACGGCAACAAAATACCGTAAATGACGTAATTCCATGCGGTTTCCATACCTTTAAGATATATAAAAATATAAATTCAGTCTTAGACAGAGTTTACTCATTCTTTTAAGGTATAGACAAGAGATAAACCGATGAAATATGAATCGCCCCCGCTGAGATTGCTGCCCCGTATTCATCATTATCGGTTCAAGTGAAAAGACTCTCACAGAATTTAACCCTTTAGGATATCGAGATACTTTCGAGAGCATCTCGATGACTTCCACAGATTTGGAAAGTCGGAGAACGGACATGCCACGTATTCCTGTAATCAATACCAGCCACCTTGACCGTATTGATGAGCTACTTGTAGACAATATCGACACAGGTGAATTTAAACTTCATCGCTCAGTGTTTACCGATCAAGCCTTATTTGATCTCGAAATGAAATACATCTTCGAAGGCAATTGGGTTTATCTTGCGCACGAAAGCCAGATTCCCAATAACAACGATTTCTACACCACCCATATTGGTCGTCAACCGATCATTATTGCCCGCAATCGTAATGGCGAACTGAATGCCATGATCAATGCCTGTTCACACCGCGGCGCACAACTCTGTCGTCATAAACGCGGTAACAAGGCAACCTATACCTGCCCTTTCCACGGTTGGACCTTCAATAACTCAGGCAAATTACTCAAAGTCAAAGATCCAAGTGAGGCAGGTTATTCAGATTGCTTTAATCAGGATGGTTCGCATGACCTGAAAAAAGTCGCACGTTTTGAGAATTACAAAGGCTTCTTGTTTGGCAGCCTCAATCCAGATGTACCTTCGCTTGAAGAATTCTTGGGTGAAACCAGCAAAATCATCGACATGATTGTTGATCAATCTGATCATGGTTTAGAAGTGCTACGCGGCACCTCCTCTTATACCTATGAAGGTAACTGGAAACTAACCGCTGAAAATGGTGCTGATGGTTATCACGTTTCAGCAGTGCACTGGAACTATGCCGCAACCACGCAACACCGCAAAGAAACCCAAGCTGCCGATAACATTCGTGCCATGAGTGCTGGCTCTTGGGGCAAACAAGGTGGTGGTTCTTATGGTTTTGAAAATGGTCATATGTTGCTATGGACACAATGGGCCAATCCTGAAGATCGTCCAAACTTTCCGAAGGCAGAAGAATATACCGAGAAATACGGCGCTGCCATGTCGAAATGGATGATCGAACGCTCGCGCAACTTATGTCTCTATCCAAACGTGTATTTGATGGATCAGTTCGGTTCACAAATTCGTGTATTACGCCCTATTTCAGTCGATCGCACTGAAGTGACGATTTACTGTATCGCACCGAAAGGTGAAGCCCCAGAAGCACGCGCACGTCGTATTCGCCAGTATGAAGATTTCTTTAATGCCTCAGGCATGGCTACCCCTGATGATTTGGAAGAGTTCCGTGCCTGTCAGGCAGGTTATGCAGGCATCACGCTGGAATGGAATGACATGTGCCGTGGTTCAAAACACTGGATTTATGGCCCTGATGATGCGGCCAATGAAATTGGTCTGAAACCGATGTTGAGCGGAATCAAAACCGAAGATGAAGGCTTGTATCTGGCGCAACATCAATACTGGCTGCATACCATGAAACACGCCATTGTCGCAGAGAAGGAAATCGCAGCTCAAGGAGAAAACGCATGAGCAATCAAGACAAAACCAGCTTGGAAAATATTGCCCAGTTTCTCTATCGTGAAGCACGTTTTTTAGATGATGAACAATGGGATGACTGGCTGAATTGCTATGCCCCAGAAGCCAGTTTCTGGATGCCCGCTTGGGATGACAATGATCAACTCACCGAAGATCCGCAGTCAGAAATCTCACTGATTTATTACCCAGATCGTCAAGGTTTGGAAGACCGCGTATTCCGTATCAAAACTGAACGCTCCTCTGCCACCATGCCTGATACCCGTACTTGCCACAATATTGCCAACGTTGAGATCGTAGCACGCGACGGAGATAAACTCACGGTTCGCTTCAATTGGAATACCTTGAGCTTCCGCTATAAAACTACCTATAGCTACTTTGGCATGTCACGTTATGTGATTGATTGTTCGGGTGAGGAAGCAAAAATCCTGAGCAAATATGTGGTGCTTAAAAATGACTATATCAATCAAGTGATTGATATCTATCACCTCTAAAAGAATAGGTCTCCTCAGTCAAACGGACTGTTGGCTGAGGTCCCAAATTTAAATTATTTTTGTAGGATCTCTCATGTCAAACCACAATGTAGCACTTCAATTTGAAGATGGTGTGACACGTTTTATTAGTGTCGCTCAAGGTGAAACCCTATCCGATGCAGCTTATCGTCAAAAAATTAATATTCCTTTGGACTGCCGTGACGGTGCCTGCGGTACCTGCCGTGCCTTCTGTGAATCTGGCAGTTACGACATGCCAGAAGAAACGTATATTGAAGATGCCTTGACGCCTGAAGAAGCGGAACAAGGTTATATTCTGGCATGCCAATGTCGCCCAAACTCAGATGCAGTCTTTCAGATTCAGGCCTCCTCTGATGTCTGTAAAACTGAAATTCATAGTTTTCAAGGGACTTTGGCCCGCATTGAAAATCTATCTGATTCCACTATTACCTTTGATATTCAACTGGATGAAGGCCAGCCTGATATCCATTTCCTTGCAGGACAATATGTCAATGTTGGCATTCCAGCAACAGGTGAAACCCGTTCATATTCCTTTAGTTCCAAGCCGGGTAACCGTTTAACAGGCTTTGTGGTTCGTAATGTCCCAAACGGCAAAATGAGCGACTTCTTGAGTAAAACCGCACAAGCTGGCGACAAGATGACCTTTACAGGACCATTCGGTAGCTTCTATCTGCGTAATGTAACTCGTCCTGTACTGATGCTCGCAGGCGGTACGGGCATCGCTCCCTTTATGTCGATGTTGCAGGTACTGGAAGAAAAAGGCTCAACCCAACCAATCCGTTTAGTGTTTGGCGTGACCAACGATTTTGATCTGGTGGCTTTGGAAAAACTAGCAGAATTACAAGCGAAATTCCCTTGGTTTGAATATCGTACGGTGGTTACACATCCTGACAGTCAACATGCGCGTAAAGGCTATGTCACAGGACATATTGAGACTGAATGGCTAAACAAGGGCGATGTCGATATTTATCTGTGTGGCCCTGTGCCAATGGTCGAAGCAGTCCGTGGCTGGTTAGATGCTGAACAAATCAAACCTGCCAATTTTCTGTTCGAAAAGTTCTCTGCGAATTGATGATTACTGGAGAATTAACTTATGTCTCAAGCACAAAGATTTAAGCATAAAGTGGTGATTGTGACTGGCAGTGCTCAAGGCATTGGCCGTGGAGTTGCATTACAACTGGCTGCCGAAGGTGCGCAACTGATTCTGGCAGACCGTTCTGATTATGTCGAAGAGGTATTGACTGAAGTAAAAGGATTGGGGGCTGATGCCATCACCATTCAAACCGATCTTGAAAGCTTTGCGGGTGCACAAAACATCGTTACCAAAGCAATTGAACATTTTGGTCGAGTCGATGTATTGATCAACAATGTCGGTGGCGCGATCTGGATGAAACCTTTTCAGGAGTTTTCGGAAGAGGAAATTATCAAGGAAGTGAATCGCTCGCTATTTCCAACACTTTGGTGTTGTCGAGCCGTAGTGCCCGAAATGATCAAGCAACAGGCGGGTGTGATTGTAAATGTTTCATCGATTGCGACTCGCGGGATTAACCGTATTCCCTATTCGGCAGCTAAAGGCGGCGTCAATGCACTGACGGCATCGCTGGCCTTTGAACATGCCCAAGACGGGATTCGCGTCAATGCCATTGCCACAGGTGGAACTGAAGCACCGCCTCGCAAAGTGCCTCGCAATAACAATCCACTCAGTCAAAATGAAAAAGACTGGATGCAACAAGTCGTCGACCAAACCATAGACCGTACATTTATGGGCCGTTATGGCAGTATTGAGGAACAGGTAAAAGCCATTGTTTTTCTTGCATCTGATGATGCATCTTATATCACTGGCAGCGTCATCCCAGTGGGAGGTGGAGATCAGGGTTAGTCCTGATCTTTTTCGTTTCAGATGTGCAAGGAGGCCATCATCGAATGACAACTTTACTCAAAACATTAAAACAAGATTGGTCTATTTCAGCTACGGTTGCAGGCTTTCTTGCCGTGCTAATTTCTTATTCTGGCCCACTGATCATTTTCTTTCAGGCAGCGCAACGCGCCAATGTCTCCACCGAAATTATGGTTTCATGGATTTGGGGCATTTCCATCGGAGCAGCAGTTGCAGGGATTTATCTCTCCATTAAATATAAAACACCCGTTATTACCGCATGGTCTGCACCGGGGACGGCGTTATTGGTCACGTTATTTCCTGACATTTCATTGAATGAAGCAGTCGCGGCCTATATCACTTCTGCAATTGTGATTTTTCTGATTGGCATTACAGGCTATTTCGACAAACTACTGAAATGGATTCCTCAAGATGTTGCTGCGGGGATGATGGCAGGTATCCTGTTCCAGTTCGGAATCAATCTATTTACTGCTTCAGATAGCATGCCTTTGATTGTGTTTAGCATGCTGATTGTATTTCTGATTGCAAAAAGGCTGATGCCTCGCTATACCATGATCTGGGTATTGGCAGCTGGGATTTTACTCAGTTTATTTTTGGGAAAAATGAATCCTGTTGAAGTCAGTTTTGATCTGGCGATTCCACAATGGATCAGCCCAGAATGGTCATGGAACTCCACCTTAAATCTGGCCCTGCCCTTGATTCTGGTCAGCCTGACAGGTCAGTTTTTACCAGGTATGGCGATCATGAAACTGAGTGGTTATGACACGCCAGCCAAACCCATTATCAGCGCAACCAGTATTGCCTCTTTAGCGGTTGCCTGTGTTGGCGGTATTACCATCGTCCTCGCCTCGATTACCGCGGCTTTGTGCATGGGCAAAGATGCACATGAACTGAAAGAAAAGCGTTATATCGCAGGGATCGCCAATGGGATTTTTTATATTCTGGGCGGACTGTTTGCTGGCAGTATTGTCATGCTGTTTAGTTTATTGCCAAAAGAACTGGTTGCAGCTTTGGCAGGCTTAGCCTTACTGGGAGCGATTGCAACCAATATCATGGCTGCGATGCAAAATCCTCAACACCGTGATGCTGCACTGATTACCTTTCTCGCTACCGCTTCTGGGATGCATTTTCTAGGCTTAAGTTCGGTGTTTTGGGGGATCTGTATTGGCGTTATTGCTCATCTTATTCTCACACCAACCAAGCATGCAGCTTCGACTTAACAACTAAATTACACTTCTTACGCTCTATTTTTCCAGAAAACTCAGCTTAGACGTTTTCTGGATTTTTGCATTTAAAAAGCAAAACTCAAAAATAATTAATCCGAAGATAAAACGAATTTCATCCAGTATTTTAACGCTTGATAAAATAACCCGATCATTGAATAAAAACATTATTTATTCATTAATGATTATTCATCCAAAAATATCTAAAAACACCACTTTAAAATGACCAGCATTCTCGTATTTTAATATTTCACACCAATTTACCATTTTATATGTCAGCATAAAAATAAAAACTAAAACCAATATTTTTCAAATATTTAAGCAATATAAATCACAATACTTTAATGACATAAAGATATATCAATTAGGTTTTTGACTCCGACCCAATAACAAAATAGCTTAATAAAAAATAACCTGTACTTCACAAATCGGAGGTGAAGCAATGGATACAAACAAGGTCAATATTAATGACATTATTGATAAAGCCCGTTTTTCGGCTTTTCATTGGAAAGTCTTAATTTGGTGTTTAATCATTATTATTTTTGATGGATACGATCTGGTGATTTATGGTGTGGCACTGCCCTTACTGATGCAGCAATGGTCACTGACTGCCGTGCAAGCTGGATTGCTAGCCAGCGCAGCCTTATTCGGAATGATGTTTGGTGCCATGATTTTTGGCACACTCTCAGACAAACTGGGCCGTAAAAAAACTATTATGATCTGTGTCACCTTATTTAGTGGATTTACCTTCCTCGGTGCTTTCGCCAGTAATCCAGTTGAATTTGCAATTTTACGTTTTATTGCAGGCTTAGGTATTGGAGGTGTGATGCCAAATGTCGTGGCTCTGATGACCGAATATGCACCTAAAAAAATTCGTAGCACTTTGGTCGCACTGATGTTTAGCGGTTATGCCATTGGTGGTATGAGCTCTGCCTTACTTGGGGCGTGGCTGGTCAAAGATATGGGCTGGCAAATCATGTTTTTAATTGCAGGCATTCCACTGTTACTGTTGCCTGTGATCTGGAAGTTCCTGCCTGAATCTCTGGCATTTCTAGTGAAATCGAATCATCACGATCAAGCCAAAATGATCGTCACTAAAATTGCACCTGAAACTGAATTAACCAGCAATACACAACTGATTCTCAATGAAAGTACCACCACCGAGGCACCTGTCCGTGCACTGTTTCAACAAGGTCGTACCTTTAGTACTTTCATGTTTTGGATTGCCTTCTTTATGTGTTTATTGATGGTCTATGCCTTGGGAAGCTGGTTACCAAAACTGATGTTACAGGCAGGCTATTCTTTGGGTGCCAGTATGTTATTCCTGTTTGCACTGAATATTGGAGGTATGGTGGGTGCGATTGGCGGCGGTGCACTGGCAGATAAATTCCATTTGAAACCTGTAATTACCAGTATGTTCGTGATCGGCGCAGCTGCCCTGATCCTGCTTGGTTTTAATAGTCCACAATTTATTTTATATAGCTTGATTGCGATCGCTGGTGCCGCAACCATTGGCTCACAAATTCTCCTGTATACCTTTGTCGCTCAATTCTACCCGACGGCATTACGCTCAACAGGTATGGGCTGGGCTTCAGGCATTGGACGAATTGGTGCCATCATTGGCCCTGTCTTAACGGGTGCCTTGCTCACCTTTGAACTGCCTCACCAAATGAACTTTCTCGCGATTGCCATCCCGGGCATTATCGCTGCACTTGCCATCTTTATGGTCAATTTAAAAGCCTCAGTGGCAGCACAATCTGCACCGAACTTTAATACACAAGCTTCACTGACTCAGCAATAAAAATAAGTGCGCCGAGGACTGGCGCACCAACATTGGATATGGATTATGACTTTATTACCACGCTTTAAACCATATGGCTTAACAGTCTCTACACTACTTGTGATGGGGAGCTTTTACAGCCCGCTACTCGCTGCCGCAGAAGCGACTCAAACTGCTCAAGATGAATGGAAGTTTACCCTGAAGAATGCTTATATCAATCGAGACTTTGATAATCCTAATCTCAAAGATACAGGCAGTTGGTCACAAGCAGCATCCTTATTTTATAAATCCAAAATGCAGGAGACACCACTTCAGATCGCAGATAAGCCGATCACCATTGGTGCAGATGCTTCGGTCCAATATGCAGTGCGTTTGAGCCAAGATAAACATGTCGCTGATACAGTCCTGCCCTTTGACGTTCAAACACAATCACAGGCATCTGACTATTTAAAATATGGCGCAACCCTGAAACTAGGTTATGACAAAACCTTATTAAGTGTGGGCGAACTCTGGCTAGACTTACCTGTAACTGCGGTGGATGCCAGTCGCCAGTTACTCACCTCTTATTGGGGGACAAATTTAAAATCGCAAATTTCTGATCAGTTGTATGCGGAAATCGGTCGGGTTGAAAAAGTGTCACCCCGCAACGAAGAAGATTTTAAAAAGTTCTCCTTTACCGCGAATGGCAAAACCGTTTACTCGGATGGTCTAAATTATCTGGATCTACGTTATCAAATCACACCATCATTGAAGGCAGAATACTATTTTGGCAATTTAGAAGACTTATACAACAAGCATTATGTTGGATTAGAACATCAATGGAAACAGCCTAATTTTAGTCTCAGTTCTAAGTTTAAATATTTTAATGCCAAGAATGATGGTCACAACTTCGATATCGATGCTCAAAATATTGGTTTGCTTGAAATGCTGAAAGTGAATAACCAGTCTTTTGGTTTAGGTTATCAACAAATTATTGGTGAGTCGGCTTATCCCTTGCCTGATGGTTTTCTGCCTGAAACCTATTTTATCAACTGGAATGCGACGGGTTTCTTTAAAAAGAATGAAAAGTCTTATCACCTGATGTATGGCTATGATTTTAAAGATTATGTGCCGGGCCTAAATGCAATGGTGAAATATGTCTATGGACATGATTTTAAAGCTGCCAATGGTGAGAAAAATCATGAATCTGAGTCCAATCTCATTCTCAACTATGCATTCCAACAACCTTATCTTAAAGGTGTTTCGCTACAATACATCCGTATTGATTATGATGTAAAACATGGCAATGACTTTGGTGAAGATCGCCTATTTGTGAACTACAGTAAAAAGTTTTAAACCTTCATTTCAGCATTTTTTCAGATCAACATAAAAAAGGGAACTTTATTGCAAGCTCCCTTTTTAATTACTGCATGTGCAGCAATTTATTAGATTTGTGATTGAATATAATTTTGTAGACCAATCAATTCAATTAAACGTAATTGCTTTTCTAACCAATACGTATGATCTTCTTCTGTATCAGAAAGCTGCTGGCGTAACATATCACGGCTGATAAAGTCGCCTTTCTCTTCACACAGTTTGATACCTGTCGCAAGTTTTTCACGTACATGATATTCAAGTGCTAAATCTGCCTTTAAGCAGCTCACAACATCTGTACCGACATTGATATCTTCACGATTCATATTCGGTTGAGCACCTAGGAACAAAACACGACGAATGATTGCGTCAGCATGAGATGCTTCTTCTTGCATTTCATGGTCGATACGCTCATAGATCTTGTTCAGCCCCCAATCTTCGTACATTCTTGAATGAATTAAATATTGATCACGAGCAGCCAATTCACCGCCAATGAGCATATTTAAATAGTCGATGACTTCTGGATTGCCACGCATAATACTTACTCCTATCGAATGACAACATTATGGTCAAGTTAGAACAGAATTGCAAAAACAAATATGTGTAAGTTTATGATTTTTATAGAATTAAAATGAGAAACATACGCATTTACAGTTCGAATTGACTGAATTTATGTAAATAAAATAAGCCTTTGCATATCATTTATCACATTAAAAAGAGATAATTCCATTGAAAATCATTTGTTTGATTTTTTGTAACCATTAGCAATGCTTCTTATTTCGCCGATGTTTTAATCAAAAAATCATAAAAAATGACTGCTCAGCTGTTGTTTGTTTAATCGAAATTCGGTAAATAACAGCAATCACAAAAACATAATGTGGAAACCACAATGGATAAAAGCAAACCAATTTTGGTCACTGGCGCGACGGGTTATATTGCAGGCTGGATTATTGAACGTCTGTTGAATCAAGGTCATACAGTTCATGCAACTGTACGTGACCCATCAAAGAAAAATAAGATCCAGCATTTATATGATCTGGCAGAGCAATCAGCTGGACAAATCCAGTTCTTCAAAGCAGATTTGCTTGAATCAGGTTCATTTGATGAAGCGATGAAAGATTGCGAGATCGTGATTCATACCGCATCGCCTTTCGTTGTCACCAATTATAAAGATGCCGTTAAAGATATCATTGAGCCTGCGGTGAAAGGCACAGAAAATGTTTTGAACAGCGTTAATCGCACTGAGTCAGTTAAACGTGTGGTACTTACTTCAAGCATTGCCTCAACCTATGGCGATGCAGTTGAGATTCAAGACACTGCCAATAATGAGTTTAATGAAAATCACTGGAACACAACCAGTAGCGAAACACACCAGCCCTATCCTTATTCAAAAGTCATGGCCGAGCGTAAAGCATGGGAAATGGCCGAGCAACAAAACCGTTGGGATCTGGTATGCATTAACCCGGCTTTAGTCATGGGGCCATCCCTGACCGATGCCAGTCAGTCAGGTAGTATTGAAGTACTACAACAGTTCGGTAATGGCACCACCTTATTCGGTGTTCCGCCAATGTGGAATGGGATTGTCGATGTTCGTGATGTTGCCGATGCACACGTCGCTGCGGCATTAAATCCAAATGCACATGGCCGCTATATTATTTGTGGTGGAACATTAAGCTTATTGGATATGGGCAAGGCACTTACTCAGAAGTTTGGCTATAAATTTCCATTCCCGCACTTTACTGTGCCAAAAACAGCCTTTTCTTTTGTCGCACCAATCCTCGGACATTCACGTCAATTTGTAAAATTGAATATGGGTTACCCCATCTATTTTAATGCGCAGCGTAGTGAGAAAGATTTAGGAATCCAATATCGCGATGTGCGTGAAAGTGTCTGTGAACATTTCCAACAATTGTTAGATGATGGTATTGTGAAAAAATATATTTGATAGAAGAAAAGGCGGCATTGATGCCGCCTTTTTATCAATTCGCACTGATTCAAAATTTAAATCAAGAATTTACGCTTCATACTGTTTCAAAAATTCCAAGAACTCTTGCTCATTCAAGACTCGAATGTCTAACTTCTGCGCTTTATCCAGCTTACTACCCGCTTTCTCGCCTGCAACCACACATTTGGTTTTGCTAGAAACACTACCACTCACACGAGCACCCAAGGCTTGAAGCTTTTGTGTCGCCTCATCACGTCCCATGGTTTCCAGCGTTCCAGTCACGACCCAACTCTCACCATTCAACGGTTGGCGTGTTGGTGCTGTTGGTGCATCCCAATGAATACCTGCTGCCATTAAACGATCAAGTACCTCAATGTTATGTGGTGCTTGGAAGAAATCAGCAATCCATTCAGCAGTAATATCACCGACATCAGGGGTTTTCTTGAGCGCTTCAATATCCGCTGATTTCAGAGCCTCAAGCGTCTGGAAGGTATTCGCCAGCATACGCGCTGTGGTCTCACCCACCCCACGAATCCCCAGAGCATAAATAAAGCGTGCCAAAGTAGTTTTCTTGCTGGCTTCAATCGCATCAATCAGGTTCTGAACCGATTTCTCACCCATTTTTTCAATGGTTAATAAAGTGTCACGATGCTCATGCAAATGATAAATATCAGCCACATCTTTGAGTAAGTTGAGATGTAGAAGTGACTCCACCCAACGATCACCTAGACCTTCAATATCCAAAGCTTTACGCGAAACAAAGTGACGAATCGCTTCAATACGCTGTGCCGCACAATATAAACCGCCCGAACAACGTGCCAATGCCTCACCTTCTGGCATGACCACGGGCGAATCACAGACTGGACAATTTTCTGGAAGATGCACCATCTCGGCATCCACAGGACGAAACTCCGCCCAGACCTTCTCGACCTTTGGAATCACATCGCCAGTACGGTAAACACTTACGGTATCGCCAACACGTACATCTAAACGGTGAATTTCACCAATGTTATGTAAGGTCACATTCGATACCGTCACCCCACCAACAAAGACTGGCGCTAAACGTGCAACAGGCGTTAGTGTGCCTGTACGACCCACTTGCCAGTCAATATTTTCCACTTTGGTGAGTGCAGCCTGTGCTGGGAATTTATAGGCCGTTGCCCAACGCGGTTCACGACTCAAGAAACCCAATTGTTGTTGCTGTTTAAGGCTGTCGACCTTAATCACCATGCCATCAATTTCAACCTTGAGATCTGGACGTTCTTGTTGAATCTGTTCATAGCGTTGTTGTACTTCTTCAATCGAAGCACACAGGAACTGACGTTCTGCAATTTCAAAACCAAACTTGGTCAACCAATGCAGACTATCGTGCATAGTCTCAAGGCCATGATTCGGTACACACTGCGCAATCCCATAAGCATAGAACGCCAATGGACGTGAGGCTGCAATATTCGGATCGAGCTGTCTTAAGCTGCCTGCCGCAGCATTACGTGGATTCGCAAAGGTTTTATCGCCTTTGGCTTCCTGATCGGCATTGAGCTTTTCAAAGCCTTGCTTCGGCATCAACACTTCGCCACGTACTTCTAGAAACTGTGGAATCGCCTGATGCTGACTCGACAATACTTTAGGTAAATTACGAATGGTTTTGACATTCTGGGTAATATCTTCGCCTGTTTCGCCATCGCCACGAGTGACACCACGAACCAACACACCATTTTCATACCACAGTGAAATCGCTAAACCGTCCAGTTTCAGCTCTACTTCATACTGGACTTTCTGGTTCGGTAAACGTTCATCAATACGACGGGCAAAAGCAAACAAGTCTTCCTGATTAAACACATTGCCTAATGACAGCATTGGCACTGCATGAGTGACACTTTCAAATTTTGATAAGGCTTGACCACCGACTTTATTGGTCGGGGTATCCGCCTGAATACAGTCTGGATATTGTTGTTCTAAAGCTTTCAGCTGATGAAATAAATGGTCATATTCACTGTCTGAAATGGAAGGTTGATCCATCACATAGTAAGCATGATTATGTTTTGCAATCAGTTGAATTAACTGACGCATTTGCTCAATAACTGAGTTGTGTTCCATTTAAATTTCACCATATAAAAGGGCGGAAAAACCGCCCTATAACTTTTCACTGAATTTATTATAAAAGATTCATTAAGCTGTTGCTTGATTTGGACGATAATCAATCACGTGATGACGCCAATGTTCTTTTAACTGCGGCGTAAATTCCAGATTATTTTCATCATAGACCTTACCATCGACTTCACGCGCAATTAAACCCGCAATACTGGTCATCATGTCATAACCCGTAACGGCCTTGCTATTTGGTAATGCCAAGAAGAATGCAAGACCTTGCACCTGCTCACCAGATAAGGTTTCCAAATCAAAACCAGCTGGGCCATTATCCGTCATACGCAATACCGAGAACATCAAGGCACTTGGTTCATCGGTATTTTCATAACGATGGAAGCACGACATTTCACCGAAACGTAAGCCATATTTTAATAAAACTTTGAGCGCTTTATCGCCAGATAAGGCACGGCGTGGATTCGGATAAACATTCAGAGCAATGATCTGCTCTGCGGTGGCTAAAGCACTTTCATCGTCGTAGCGTTGCTGTTCGTGTAAATGCACATCCAGAATATTACTTTCGCCATCAAATTCTTCAATTGCGACCGTTTCGATATTTGGGTTCAAGCTGAGTTCTGCTTCGGTTTTATTTTCCTCAGCTTTCTCTGTCGCTTCTGCATTTTCAGAGAGGACTGTTGTCTCTGCTTCAGCAGTCACGGTCTCATCTTTTTGAACAGTTTCAGTTTCTACAACCGCTTCAACAGTTTCTTCTTTAGCCACTTCTTCTGTTGAAACCACAGCTTCAGTTTTTTCTGTGGTATTTGCAGGCTCAACTGTTTTTTCTACTGGGGTCTCTGCCGCAACCGCGTCTGTATTTAGACTTGGTTCAACACGTTCAGTTGTGGTGACCACTTCATCTGGTAAAACTTGATCTCGTACATGACGAGGGATGACAGGCTGCTGACTTTCAGGATTAATATATAAATCCGCTTCTAATGACGGCTCGACTGGTTTCGGTTTTCTTAAAAGCATCATTAAACCAACGAGCATAATCACAACGGCGATAACAATGCCTATTATTGTATTCATTTCCATACTATGACTCCGCAACTAACCCGTATTCTTTTGCCTGCTCTAAATCGACAGTCACTAATTTTGATGTGCCTGGCTCTGGCATGGTCACTCCCAGTAAGTCAGTTGCCATTGTCATCGCCAATTTATTATGTGTAATGTAAATGAATTGCACCTGTTCAGAAAGCTCTTTTACCAAATTACAATACCGCTGAACGTTGGCATCATCCAAAGGCGCATCAACTTCATCCAAAACACAGAATGGTGCTGGGTTTAATCTAAAGATCGCAAACACCAGCGCCAATGCGGTCAAGGTTTTTTCACCACCCGATAAGAGAGCCAATGAACTGTTTCGTTTACCTGGTGGACGCGCCATCAATTTCACACCAGATTGCCAGTCATCTTCAAGACTTAAGCTCGCTTCCCCGCCATTAAAGACTTTAGGGAAAAGGACTTGCATCTCTTGATTGACCTGATCAAAAGTGGTCATGAATAACTTACGGGTTTCCTGATCAATACTTTTCATGGCATCTTTCAGTTGATCAACCGTATTCTGCAAGTCCTGCATCTGATGACTGAGTTCATCAAAACGCTGTGATACTTCCTCATATTCCTGTGAAGCTGCCAGATTGACCGCACCAATTTTTTCGAATTGCTGCTGCGCTTTTTCCAGTTTCTGTTGATGATCTTTAATTTCAATCGACAGATCAGATAAAGCTTCTGCATTCAACTCTTTCAGTTGTTCCAGATAATGTTCACGATCCGATTTGGCTGCCTGCCAAGCCAAACGCTTTTGCTCTAACTGTTCACGCACCTGCTCATCTTTTTGCTGAGCTTGATGACGCTGTTCAGTCAACTGCTGCTGTTTCTCTTGAATCTGATTCAGCTCAAGTTGCCATTCATTCCAGTTTTTTTGCAATTTTTCAGTTTGATGAAATTGTTCCTGAAATTGTGACTCTAAATTTGGCAGTTCCAGTTGAATTGGATCAACAAATTTCTTTGCCTGTTCAATTTGTTCAATAATTTGATGATACTGCGTTTTTAAGAATGAAATATCTTTCTCTAACAGCTCAATTTGCTGATTGGCCTGAGATGTTTGGCGACGTAGACTTTCACGTTGCTGTTGCTGCTGAAGCAACTGTTGTTGTTGTTCGTCCAGTTGTTCATTCAGGTTTTCTACCTGAAACTGCAAGGTTTTATAATTCGGCAATACCGCTTCTAATTTGAGTGCAAGCGCATGTAAATCAATTTCCAGATCATCACGCTGCATCGCATCTTCTTCAAGCTGTAGATCCAGTTGTTTGAGTTGATCTGCCAATTGCTGTTGCTGCAATACAAAAGCCTGCGCTGTACTTTGCAATTTGGCAATTTGCACATCTAACTGTTGCAGCTCTTTCTGTTTTTGTTTCAGACTTTGCTGCTGTTGCTGTAACTGTTGTTGCTGCTGTTGCAAGGTGTGCTGCTGTTGAGAAAATTGCTGTTCCAGCTCAAGCAGCTTGGGTTGTTTCTCCGCAAGTTGCAGCTCAATTTCCTCTAAACGCACTTGATGGCTCAACATACCTTGCGCACTTTGGCTATCTTCATCGTAATGCAGACCAATCACCCAATCTGCGCCAACATGATAACCATCCAGCGTTAAAATCGACTGTGTCTGCTGGAGTTCTGCTTGATGCGCTAAAGCGATTGCCAGACTCTCAGCCACAGCAACATTTGCCCATAATGAAGATTGTGGGGCTTCAAGCCAGTCACTTAGGCAGGTCAAATGTTGAATTTGAATACGTTGTTGCGTCGCTGACTTTAATTGTCGAGCTACGCCTTCTTGAAATGACTGTTCATCATCCAGTAAATGCGCTTGTAACCATTTGGCTAAGAACTTTTCAATGATACTGGCATGGCTTTTACCTTGCGCGGTTAAACGTAGGCTTTGCATCAAGCGAACCGTATTCTGCTGATGTTTTGGACTTTGTTTTGCCACCAGTTGATTCAAATTCTTTTGTTCAGCCAGTAAAACCTGTATTTCGGTTTTAAGCGTTTGCACATCCGCCTTATCCAGCTGTTGTTGTTCTTGTTGCGCCTGTAAATTTTGCTGTAGTTCTTCAATAGCGGCTTCCAGCTCAACGATCTCTTGATGAAGTTGTTGCTGCAATTGTTCCAGTTGTGCCTGTTCTTCATCTTGAACCTGCGCTCGGATCTGACCACTTTGCGATTGTAGCGTTTGCTTTTGCTGTTCGATTCGCAACACATTTTTGGCAAGCTGCTCAATTTGCGCGGCCATCTGCAACTTTTGCTGTTGTTGCTTATCGACCTGTGCTTTGAGCTGTTCAAACTGCTGTTGTGCTTGCTTTTGCTGGGCTTGAACATCACTCACGCTTTGTTCAGCGGTTTGTGTTTGCTGTTCTAATGCCAGCAATGTTTCATTTTGCTCATCAAACTGGGCAGATAAAGTTTCGATCTGGAGTTCAGACAACTGTAAACGTTCTTTGGTCTGTACTTTCTGCTGTTCAAGCTGTACCAGACTACTGCTATTCTGCTGGAATAGGCTCTGCTTTTGTTCCAGTGTCATCTTCAACTCAGCCAGTTTTTTCTCTGCCTGCTGCCACTCATGTTGCAATGGCGAAGACTGCTGAATTAAGCGCTGAAATAAAGCACTTGTCGCTTCCAGATCATGTTCAATCGTCTGTGATTCAGAACGAACCAATTTAAATTGTTCGCCCAATGCCGTCATTTCAACGGTATATTCTTGTTGTAATTTTTGGCTTTGATTGGCTTGGAAAGACAGAATCTCAATTTTTAAAGTACGGATCTGACCTTCTAAGGTTTTGTATTGAATCGCAGCTTCAGATTGACGCTTCAAGCTTCTCAGCTGTGATTTTAGTTCCGCGGCAATGTCATCTAAACGTGCTAGATTTTGTTCAGTATGTTCTAAGTGCTGTAAAGTCTCGCGACGACGTGCCTGATAACGCGATACTCCAGCGGCTTCTTCAATAAAGACACGCATTTCTTCAGGCTTGGCATCCACCAGACGGTTAATCATGCCCTGTTCAATCACCGCATAAGAGCGCGGCCCTAAACCTGTGCCCAAGAAAATATCGGTAATATCACGACGGCGACAACGCGTACCATTCAGGAAATACTCCGATTTCCCTTCACGCGTCACCTGACGACGGACGGCCAGCTCATTATAGGCGTTATATGCCCCACCCAATTTGCCATAGGTATTGTCAAAACGAAGTTCGACACTGGCGACACCAACAGGTTTACGCTTGGCTGTCCCTGTAAAGATGACATCCTGCATACTGCCGCCACGCAATTGACGTGCGTTGGACTCGCCCATGACCCAGCGAATCGCATCAATAACATTGGATTTACCGCAACCGTTCGGCCCCACAACCGCAGTTCGGTTCGCCTTAAAATTTAATGTTGTACTATCGGCGAAAGATTTAAAGCCTGAAAGTTTTAAACTACTTAAACGCATACTGCCCTAACTAGCGGCGTGAGCGTCTAGCCCAGGCCAATTCAATCTGTTTCATACGTGTCAGAGATTCCAACACAAGGTTACGCAAGTGTCGACAAAAATCTTCCATAAATAAAGCAGCTTGTTGTGATTTTCGGATCAAAATAGCATCAATCACCAGCTTAAATAGCGTAAATGACTCTTGTAGCTCCCGACGCGAGGTATTTAAGGTGAGAAAATAGCTACGGCGCAATGAAGGCAACAGTTCTTTATAAAATTGCATGAGGTATGGATTTGCCACCATTTCATGTTGTTCAGCTAAATATTTAAAGATTGCATCGTAAAATTTTTCAATGTCACCAGCCCTGACGAACTCAACCAATTGATCCAGTAAAGCTTGTAAATGCTCAGCTTCATTGACACGCCAAGTTTCACTAATGCGTTGCACGATATGCCCCAGAACCATCACATTGGTATCAAACAATGCTTTGACCTGTTGCGCCGACATTTCAGATACAATCGCACCACGTCGTGGAAAAATCTCAATTAAATATGTACGTTCCAGTAATAACAATGCTTCACGGACAGAACCGCGACTGACATCTAATTCTTTCGCAATGCGCAACTCTTGAATACGTTCGCCTTCAACCAGCTCACCGCTAATAATTTGTTCACTAATATATTTTGCAATCTGTTCAGAAAGACTATCAGCCTCTTCGAGATTCATGAGCGCCTCGCTATCTTTGTTATACGCATTGTCCAATGCTATTTACGCTTTTTTGTTTTAACTGATCTCACCCTATAAATTCTATATCATTGTCTGACAATTTTATTGCTTTTTAAGCCAATCGTCCTGAAAAAGCCCCCATCCATTCTCAAAATAGATAAAAAAATCATTTTTTCTATTTTTATTATCAAATATTTATATTTTCCATGAGTCGCCAACCATCCATCTGATCGGAAAATAACTTTATGGAATAAATCACAAAAAATATTATTTATATTAAATCAATCGCAATTTAATCATGGATGAATACACACATAAGCATCTTCATCCATTCTTGAAGTTCATGACTAACGAAACAAATTAATATCTACATCAACCCTTTGTAGATGAAATAACACCCAACCACCACCAGCAAGCCTGCAAAGCATTTTTTCAACATGGCTGGCGATAACAGATGAGCAACCTTGGCACCAAATTTCGCGGTGATAAAGCTCATGACACTAATGCCCAAAAACGCATAAACATGCACATAGCCAATGGTATTCGGTACTTCGATCTGCTCTTTAGCCCCAAACCACATAAAGCCCAGTGCACCAGCTACAGCGATCGGCAATCCACACGCTGCCGAAGTCGCTACCGCTTTTTGCATCACCACACCATGACGATTCAGATAAGGAACGGTCAAGCTGCCACCACCGATACCAAAAATCGCCGATGCCACCCCAATGCCACCACCCGCAGCCAGTTGTAACGGTGCTGATGGTAAGTGTCGATTTGGATCAACCACGGCATTGGCCCCTTTAAACATCTTATAGGCCATCCAGACTGCAAATACACCGATCACCAGTTGCAAATGCTGCCCTGACATCAAGTCGGCAATACCAGCGCCCAAAAATGATCCTATCACCAACCCCGGTGCAAGATTACGGAACACAGGCCAGAGCACTGCACCTTTCTTATGATGGGCCGTTACTGAACTGATTGAAGTCACAATAATGGTTGCTAACGATGTACCCACTGCAATATGCATAATGACATTCGGGTCATAATTCATTTGCGTGAAGACAATATATAAAATCGGCACAATAATTAAGCCACCGCCCACACCAAATAGCCCCGCAGCAAATCCGGCAATTGCACCAATCAGCAAATATATGATTAACTCCATAAACAAATGACCACGCTACTTGTAAAAATGATGGATGATTTCGCAACCCGCCAGCTTCAACAATTATTGAACGCAAAAAATCAGTTTCCCGAAGTGGTTTTACTCAAGACCACCACGACATCAACCAATGATGATATGCGTGAAATTGCAGAAAAAGGCATTACGACAGGACTGGTTTGCAGTGCGCAGCAAACACAAGGTCGAGGTCAACATCAACGACCATGGTCCTCTCCTGAAGGAAACATTTATTTAAGCACACTGATCCAGACCAAGACAGCATTAGACGGTCGTCTGGCATTGGAAATTGCGTTAAATATTCTACAGATGCCGAGCTTACACGGTCTTCAACTACAAGTGAAATGGCCCAACGATTTATATAGTCCTCAAGGGAAATGGGGAGGCATCCTGGTAGAGCCACTTTCGACTCATCAAGCCATTATTGGGGTGGGCATCAACTTAACCACGCCACCTGTGGAAAATGCTGACCAGCAAATTACCTCATTACAAATGCTCGGTTTAGATCCAATCGACCGAATCGGGTTAATTGCTGAACTCTATACGGCAATCCAACAGGCGGCCCAGTGGTTTGAACATGGCAGTTATAATCTGGCAGAACGTTTTAACCACCATGCGATTTGGCTCAATCAGCACGTGGAATTTGAGCATACCCAAGGCAAAGTTCAGGGACTCTTCCAAGGTATCTCCAATGAAGGCGCGGTATTGATCAAGACCGATCAAATCCAGCAATTCTATCAAGGTCGCTTACGTCTCGCTTCAGTTTGAGAATAGGAAGAGCTCATGAAAAGTTTATGGCTTGATATTGGAAATACCCGTTTAAAATACTGGATTACACAGAACGATCAGGTGCTTGAGCACGCAGCCGAGTTACACCTGCAATCGCCTGCCGATTTATTGCTGGGTTTAATCCAGCATTTTCGTCATCAGAATCTGACGCAGGTTGGTATTTCTTCGGTTCTGGATTCAGAGAATAATCAGCGTATCCAGATGATTCTCAATATACTGGATATTCCGATTATCTTTGCCAAAGTTCATGCAGAGTATGCTGGTCTGAAATGTGGTTATGATGTACCAAGCCAGCTCGGGATTGACCGCTGGTTGCAAGTCTTGGCAATGGCAAAGCCAGCTGAAAATTTTTGTGTGATTGGTTGCGGAACTGCCCTAACCATCGATTTGATTGAAGGATTGCAGCATCTCGGCGGTTATATTCTGCCAAATCTCTATCTGCAACGGGATTCGCTGATCCAAAATACCAAAGGGATCAAAATTCCAGACTCTGCCTTTGATAATTTAAAACCAGGTCATAACACGGTCGATGCAGTCCATCACGGTATATTGCTGGGTCTGATCAGTACCATTGATCAAATCATGCAGCAATCCCCGAAAAAGTTAATCTTAACAGGTGGTGACGCCGCTTTATTTGCTAAATTCCTCAGTCATTATCAACCTCAAGTTGAATCGGATTTATTGCTACAAGGTTTAAAACACTATGTTCAGCTAAATTCAGCTTTGAGCAAGGTTTGAAGTGCCTGTAATAACTGTGGAAACTCCTTAAAGCCATCTTCTGCACGAAAATGCCCAGCCTGAGCGACCTCAATCAGCTGGGCATTGAGCAGGTTTGAAAATTTAAACATCAATGGCACAGGAATCACGGGATCATTACTGGAAAAGAAAACCAGACGTCGCTGAATATTCGCTCTCAGAATGCCGCTCTCAAACTGAGCTTGTTGAATAAAAGCATTAAATTCTGGATGTTGAGCAATCGGGTCATTAAAACCAGCAATAAAAATTCCTGCTTTGATGGTCATTTGCTTCAATTTCTGAGCCAAAAATCGTGAGAGTGCTACACAGGAAAGCCCATGTGCTACCACGATACTCCGCTCATTCAGCCCTTTTAATTGTGCTTCCAGACAAGTTTGCCAAATCTCTGCTTCTGGATGACTGGCATCTGCAAGAAATACACGCTCAACCCTAAGCTCATCGCTTTGCAGTTGTTGTTCTAACCAGCCATACCAATGCTGATCTGGATCGGCATTTTCACAATGCAGAATAAATACGCTATTTTTTGAATTATGTGACATGTTTAACACTATTTTTCAATAAAAACATAAACTTAGAAATATATATTGCGCTTTTTTAATTATTCTTAACATTAATATTTTGTATCAATTTTATACAACACCACTCAAAATATAGGCATAGAAAAAGGCGCATTACGCGCCCTTTTAGGAAGTCGATAGAACTTACTTTTTCTGGTCATTACTACCAAATAAAGGGCCCATACCACCACCGCCACCAAATTGTTTTTGCATATTGCCCAATGATTTCAGCATTTTGCTCATACCTGATGGATTCGCAAATTTCTTCATCATTTTCGCCATTTGTGCCTGTTGCTTGATCAGTTTATTCACTTCAGCAACGTCCATACCACAACCAGCAGCAATACGTTTTTTACGACTTGGGTTAATCAAATCAGGGTTACGACGCTCTTTAATCGTCATTGACTGAATGATGGCTTCCATACGCTTCACTTGCTTTTCAGGATTGGCTTTTTCAATCGCGTCCTGAATACCCGCATTGCTCATGCCTGGTAATTTGTCCAGGAAGCCCATCATGCCGCCCATTTTGCTCATTTGCTCAAACTGCATCAGCATATCTTCAAAGTTGAAGTTGCCGCCTTTTTGCAGTTTTTTCGCCATTTTCTCGGCTTTTTCTTTGTCGATTTTGCGTTCAACTTCTTCGACCAAAGAAAGGACGTCACCCATACCCAAGATACGTTGTGCAACACGATCCGGATGGAATGGCTCAAGTGCATCCAGTTTTTCACCAATACCTAAGAACTTGATTGGCTTACCAGTAATGGCACGAACAGAAAGTGCTGCACCACCACGTGCATCCCCATCAGTTTTAGTCAGAATCACACCAGTTAAAGCCAAAGCATCATTAAACGCTTTTGCAGTATTGGCAGCATCCTGACCTGTCATTGCATCAACAACGAATAAAGTCTCGGTTGGTTTCACCGCCGCATGTAATTCTTTGATCTCGTCCATCATGTCTTCATCGACATGTAAACGACCTGCTGTATCGACAATCAGAACATCAGCAAACTGGATTTTCGCCTGCTCAATCGCACGATTCACAATATCAATCGGCTTTTCAGATGCTTCAGATGGAATGAAACCAACACCGACTTCATTCGATACTGTTTCTAACTGCTTGATCGCTGCTGGACGATAAACGTCGGCAGACACCGTCATTACTTTTTTCTTTTGGCGTTCTTTTAAGAAACGTGCCAATTTTGCAGCAGTCGTGGTTTTACCTGCACCTTGCAAACCGGCAAGAAGCACAACAACTGGTGGTTTTGCACTTAAATCTAATGTTTCATTTGCCTCACCCATCATCTTGGTGAGTTCATCATAGACAATCTTTACAAATGCCTGACCAGGAGAAAGCTGAGTCATGACTTCTTGACCGAGCGCTTCTTCCTTAACCTTCGCGATAAATTCACGAGTTACAGGTAACGCCACATCGGCTTCAAGAAGTGCCATACGTACTTCACGTAGGGTATCTTTAATATTGTCTTCGGTCAGCTGCCCTGAGCCAGTAACATTTCTTAAACTCTGTGTGAGTCGTTCTGTTAAGGTATCAAACATTGCGAAATCCGCTTAAAATGGCTAGTTGCAAAAAAATCTTTCTTAAAATAGAAAATTTATGCATAAGATGCTATAGGATACTGTAGTTCGAAGCGAATTTATATCTTATATGGTGAATATTATTCATCCTCCTAAAAAAGGTTTGACATGATCAGTCTCCCCTTGGTTTACACAATTTTGGCACTTATCGCCTATACCAGTTCATTCTGGTATTTGTTTATTCGTTTAATGTCAAAACGTACTCCAAATCTTTGGTGTTATGGCTTGATGGTCGGTTTAGGACTGGTGCTGCACGCGACTGTCCTTTCCCAAGACATGCTGACATCTATTGGGGTGAATTATGATGTATTCAACCTGATGTCCTTCACTTCTGGACTCATGTTGGCACTCAGTCTGATCCTAAGCTTGATTCGCCCAATCCTGCCATTGAACCTGATTGGAACACCTGTAGCCGCTTTTGGTTTAATTCTCGGCTTCGCTTTTAGTCAGCCAAATCAAATTATTGAACAACATAGTTTTGGTCTGGACTTACATATCATTTTGTCCCTGTCTGCTTATGCTGTGCTGCTCATGGCAACCATTCATGCTGTTCTGCTCTGGTTTCAGGATCGGGAACTAAAAAAGAAACAAAAACGTCGTATCTGGGTGAATTTGCTTCCACCATTTCAGGTCATGGAGTCATTATTATTTGACTTGATTATTACTGGATTTGGCCTGCTTACAGCCGCATTATTGTTCGGCTTCTTTACCATTG
Source organism: Acinetobacter sp. YK3 (assembly GCF_001729365.1). Classification (NCBI taxonomy): domain Bacteria; kingdom Pseudomonadati; phylum Pseudomonadota; class Gammaproteobacteria; order Moraxellales; family Moraxellaceae; genus Acinetobacter; species Acinetobacter sp. YK3. Next base: position 19,452 of record NZ_LZPJ01000068.1, on the reverse strand, counting down.
ATAACTTTTTTGCCCAACATCTCGCACATAAAACTGCATTTAGTATCATTTCATGGTTCTTATACGGCGCATTATTGATCGGACATTACAAGTTTGGCTGGCGTGGACGCAAAGCAATTCGTTTCACCATTACTGGTTTTGTCTTGCTAGCAATAGGCTTTATGGGCAGTAAATTTGTTTTAGAAATGATATTAGGACGTTAAGCTTTTCTACGCTAATAAAAACTAGACAGCCTATCTGAAAATGCGTATAACGCTGTTTTCGCTTAACTAGGTAAAAATCGTGAAACTTGTACTCGCTCCGATGGAAGGTCTTACTGATCCAATCATGCGTGATGTGCTCACCCATGTTGGCAGTTTTGATTGGTGCGTGACCGAGTTTATCCGTATTACCGATAGCATTCAGCCTGATCATATCTACTATAGCTTTTGTCCAGAACTGAAAAATGGCGGTAAAACCGCAGCTGGCACGCCTGTACATGTGCAATTTCTAGGCAACAATCCTGAGATGCTCGCTGCCAATGCAGCCAAAGTGGTTGAACTGGGTGCACCTGCGATTGACCTGAATTTTGGTTGTCCTGCCAAAACAGTAAACCGCCATCGTGGGGGTTCTGTGTTACTGGATGAACCAGAAACCGTACATCTCTTAGTCAAAGCCGTTCGTGATGCTGTACCTGCACATATTCCAGTTTCAGCAAAAATGCGTTTGGGCTATCTTGATGAAAATCACACTTTGGATAATGCCCATGCCATTGAAGATGCAGGTGCGAGCTGGCTCACCGTACATGCACGCACCAAAGCAGATGGTTATACCCCACCCGCCTATTGGGAAAAGATCCAACCGATTACCGAAGCATTAAAAATCAATGTTATTGCCAATGGTGAAATCTGGAACAATGCCCATGCCAAAGCCTGTCTAGAGCAATCTCATTGTCAGGATTTAATGATTGGTCGGGGTGCGGTGACTACACCAGATTTAACCTTATGTATTCGTCAAAATATGGATCAGGCGATGCTGTCTTGGCCTGAATTGGTTGACCTGCAGCTACGCTTCCTAAGCGGACAATACAAGACCGAGATTGGCATGGTTGGACGTTACAAGCAATGGCTCGGTATGATGACCAAGGCGTATCCTGAAGCCCAGCAACTCTGGGGACAGGTGAAGAAGATCAAACAGCTCGAAGACATCCTTCAGTACTTAAAGCAAAGCTAAGGCTGAAATTCGATTTTAAATTAAAAAAAGCGGCCTAAGCCGCTTTGGAAAACCCAAAATCAATTCAAGATTACATTCCACTCACTTTCATTTTTAAATTCGTTACGGAAGCCCCTGTCATACCAATATTTCCAATCGAAGCATTTGGTAAATTATTAAAGACACCTGACTGTTGGGCTGCATTTGAGCCCAACAGGACATTATTCAACTGTAAATCAAACTTGTCTGTTGTACCTGCATTGCCAAAAATAATCCCGCCCTTATCAGCTCCCTCTGTACCATATACGCCAGCATAGAAACCTTTAAGCCCAAAAGGACTACCATTATGTCCTGTCAATTTAAAGTTAAAACTTGCACCAACAGCGGTCGTTGCTGCATTTCCAGAGGTTGTATAATCAGAAACCAGCATAATATTACAACCATTCCCTGAACCACAGATGGACTCAATTGCGCCATCAAACATAATCATATGCCCTTGTGGTGCCGCGCCCAGCTGGATATTCATACTTGGTTTATTTGATGCAAAAACGATATCGATGCCACCTACACGCAACAGTTCTTTAACATCACTTTTAAGTAAAGTCCCTGCCGTAAAAATGGAATTACGTGTATAGCTACTTCCATTTAAATTAGAAAGCGAATTTGATCCGGCGGTATAAATAGAGAAAGGTGAGATTCGAAGTCCTGTAATACTATTATCGAAAGTCAAACCAATATTCGCAAAAGCGCCCTTTGCAGCAGCATTCCCCTTATCTGTATCAATGGTTGCTTTCAAGCCGAAAGTGGTCTCGGTACTGCCATTTAATCCCGATACTTTTACAGGCGCTGCAACAGCTTGTCCTGCTACACCAGCAATCACCAGACCTGCACGACCCGTATAGCCACCACTTGGCAGACCATCATTATCAATGATTGCCATTTGATTGAACTGGACATTGGACTGTACACCAATGGTCAAACCGTCTTGTCCAGTCATTGCTGAAAGACTCTGATCATCCATCGGCTGCATCGCCATTGTTAATGGACTTAACAATAATAATGACAAACACGCTAGTTTCTTGTTTTTATTCATTGTCCTCATCCATAGACAAATGTTTAAAATATATACTACAGCTTAACATAACCCACTCACCGCACAATCACTTTATCGTTAGACAGATAAGTGGAAGCATCTACTGTTACACCATCAAATGCCTTAGTTTCGAGGCATAATTGAAAATTGGCTGGTTAAGCGTCCACCAGTAATTGCCATTTCACCTAAACGCTGAGCACCTCCACTCGGGCCATAAAGGTTAATATCTCGAGTTCTAAAGACACCGTCAGTGGTACGATTCGGGTTAAACGTTAGCCCAGCATTAAAGCTGGCTACCCCTTCTCCTGAACTATCTCGACTGATCTTAATGGCATTGTTAAATGCAACATCACCCTGAATATTATCTAGGCCTAAAGTTGAACCATCCACAGGATCACTAATTTGAATCGTGTTATTGCTTGCTGCATTTAATTTAAGATCACCGACAATATTCAAGGCATTGCCTGTGCCATCCGCTTTATATTCGTTATTTGGAATAAGAGACAGATTCATATCTCCACCAATACGAAGTTTTAAACCAAATAAAACATCATTACTCAGTGCAAAGTTATTATTTGGTGAAACGCCACCAGTATAAGTTGCACCTGGTAAGTAACCCGCGGCGACTTCTGCTGCCATCACGATGAGCATATCTTTGAGGGTTGCGTTAAAACTGCCATTTTCGAGGCCGAGGCTTCCCGTTCCTTTTAATAACATATCAATATTACGCAATCCCATGTAATAGTTTCGAGCGCCATCAATCACCAGAATAGAAGTGGTTTTATTTCCCAAAGCCTTGTAGTTGCTATCACGATCTACACCTGTGGTACTCATACCCAATGAAAAACCCAATCTTGGCGTTTCACCAGTGCTTCCAACACTATGTTTCGCACCATTTTTATCAAAATAGAAAGCCTCATTGGCATTTACCTTAGTCCCATACATTGCCATATTGGCATTCAAGTTATAAAAAGGTAATGCTAAGCCCCAGTTATTATCCGTGTGATTGGTGATTGGTGCATATCCACTTTCAGGATTACTGGTTGCACTGTTGGTAAAACGTCCACGTCGAGAAATTGCCTGAAACTCTGCGCCCCGAATTGCCACAAGCAGACTATAAGGATTTGTGGTACCTGTTTGGGTATGAAGACTTTGCGTATAGTCCACATCTCGGGTTAAGAAACTGCCATTACCAAATTTAGAAGTCTGGAAAACATAGTTTGCTGGTAGAAATACCGAACGGGCATCCACCAGATTAATATAGACATTCCCTGTATCAAATGAGCCTCGGCTACCTAACTGTAAACCCGTTAAATTACCGAATTCAAAACCATAGGTATTTAATCCTGCACCGCCAATTTCTAACGTTGTCGCCTTTCCGTCACTCCCCAACATGGAGTCATTATCTTTAGTAAATTCAGCCTTCATACGGAATGCAACACCCGTTTTCCCCATAATGGCATTTCCGTCAGTGGTGCTGCCGAGAATATTGGTTCCCTCAGGATTGCCATAGCTGCTTCCATAAGCAGGATTCGCTGCATTACTTGCATTGATACCACGTAACTGTAGAGAACCATTAATCATACGACCATTGGCTCCGACACGAATTAAACCTTTAGCCTTATTATCAGGACTGGCTTGCTGATTTAACGGCGTATTGGTTGCATCCAGCGTATAAGGTGAAGCTGGATTTGCTTTTTTATTCAATAAAAATTCTAAATTTAATCCAGCATTGGTCGCTACGCCGCCATCTGCGTAGGTTCCAGCTGTAACATTGCCTGTATCTTTAACACGCGTAAAATCGACATAACCATAATCAGTCGTCGGCGTCTGGGTCAATGAAGCATTTGCTGCATTACCAGTAAGTAATGCATTATTGGTTTGTAGCTTGATCCCTTCAACAGAATCGACAAACATCACGCCTTTGCCCAAGAAGTTAAAATTCAGATTTTTCAGAACCAGTTGATTCAACTCACTATTTGAAGTCTGACCCAAATAAATATTGGCATTTTTAAGGCCCAACTCTAACGAAGCCTGACTACTTTTACTAAACAGTCCGTCCGTCGTTTTAAACTTCAAGTCCAGCGGTGATGTTGTTTGAATGGCTAAATTACCAATATCACTACTACATCTATTGGTGTCGCAAATCTGAAATGAATCAATCGTAATAAGAGACGGATTTGAGGAAAGCTCTATGTCTAGACCCGTTTTATTGCCATTGCTACCAGTATTCAGCTTATAGGTTGTCCCAAGTGGATTGCCTAACGCATTTTGCTGAATGTTAAAATTATTAGCGACTGCTTTTAAGGTCGTGCCCGCTGCATCAGAACTTCCTCGTCCTGCATCATCTTGCCAAAAAAACTGATCTACATGGATCTTGTCATAGGTGGTTTCAATATGAACACCATCTTGTCCATTTACACTACGTAAGGCACTATCATCCAACGCTTGTAAGGCATAAGCAGAATGACTAATAAAAAATATACTTGCAGCTAAAGTATTGAGTGCAAAACTTATATTCCTAGCATTTTCATTATTTTTTTTCATCGCTTCAATCCTTTGAAATTTATATCCGGTTAGCAACGTGGATGGCTTGCATCGCAAGAAAACATCATTACATTTCCTTGAATCGCCAAATTACCATTCATTTTTAACCCCATAAATCCCGTTTCTTTATTACGGTCATACACGGAAGGATGATCAGCAGCGTATGTCGGTGCTTTTAAATAGCCATAGCCATTTGCTGGCGGTGTAGTCGGATTATTCCCTTCGACCAGTTTTCCATTACTATCATAGTAACTGGTAAAATCATCTTGCTCGATGGCAAGGGCATTAAAACCAAAATTACGGATCAAAATCGGCTTGGTTGGGTCAAAGCTTAATTGCATTGCTGGTTTAGTTCTTGCAGCTCCGCCATCATCGTTATAAATCAGGTCGACACCATCCAGACCTAACTTTTGCAGATCAATGGTTCCTTGTATTCCTTTAAAGACCAACCAGACTTTATTCGCTGGATTAGCTTGTGTCGGATCACTGACTGGTTGATTGCCATTTCGGACAAAACGTTTATTAACTGAAATCCCAAGATGACAAAAGGCCAAGTTTTCACACACACCACCCAGACCATTATCAAACTCGTATTTTCCAGTGGTACTGTTATAAATCTGGTTCAATGATAATTTGAGAGATAAATCCGCCCCTGCCTGACCTTCAACAGCCTGTAAAGCTTCATTATCCAGACTTTGTAATTCGGCATGCGTTAACGTTGTGGCTAATACAAGAAGTAATGTTGTGATTTTTTTCATCGTATTACTCCTTTTATAGTCCAGTTGTCGTAATTTTAAGATGCTGAATCAAGACACCATCAATCACAGCCGACCCCATATTATTTAATGGTGAAAGTGCAGGTGCAGACACAGGTATCGTTGGTGCAATACTTTGTGGATTATTGGTATAAGTTGAACCTAAGAAATCTTTGAATCGCTGATTAGCTGTAGGATATGCAGAATTATTTGGATTCATCCAAACTGCGGGATTACCACTTGCTGTCCAATTTCTGTTATTAAGCGTAGGCTCACCTGCTGAAGCAGGATTATTATTACCAGGTACAGGTTTCCGGTCATACTTTTGAAAACCACTCCATCCCTCAGAGGTGGAATCCGTCCCTGTTCCATTATAATAAACCCAATCATACATCGTATAAGTCGTTCCGAAGCATGCGCCAAGAAAAGGGTTTGAAGAACACCAAGTACCTAAGCTACCGCTCTGTTGGCGATACTTATACTGATATTCAGTATAAACCTTAGTCAAATCATTGGTTCTGTTATTCAGCTTACCAAAGGAAATACCGAGTGCATCTACTCCTTTATATGCTTGTAGCGTTTTACCGCCATCATTACTATAAACACTACCGATACTGATACTACTATGCGTTGCATTTGAACCCTGATAGGTTTTTCCACCCAAACTGATATTGGCACCACATTGATAAACGTTACAGGTCGACCCTTTATAGCTCGTATCTGCGCCGGTGTAATCTGTATAAATTTGCTTATAAATACTTTCTTTATTCGGAATACGTGCAACTTCCAGACTAAAGTTCTTACCATCTGAACCTAAGATGACAGGTTGATATAAATTACCCAACACAAGATTGGTATTTAAGTTATAGATAAAAATTCCTTCGTTCGCATCAAAATTAGGTGCATTGCCACCTTGAATCGCAGGCGTGGCTAACCGATCAGTATCAGCTGTTTCTCTCGTACTCAATCGCAGTACTTTATTATTTAGATTACTAGGAGCAACCCATGTACTTCTTGTCTGTTGAGTCGTTTCTCTTTTTTGAATATAGAAACTACATCCAGAGGTATTCCCACCATAATTTGGTGCACCCCCACCATTATTACATGATGAACCAGACCCACTTGGCTTAGTCGGATCAAATGTTGCATTTGTTCCATCATGAATGGTACTCCATGCGGAGGTTGAGTTTTGAACAACTTCCTGATTAATAGTCGCTTTGAAATCAGCACCATCTCCACTATTTAACCGAAATACACCAGCCAAGCCCAATGTATTATTATAAAAAGGGCTGAGTCCACCTGTACTGCCTGCGCCATTTAAAGTCTGAAATATCTTTAAATTGCTTCCATTTAGGCTAAAACCATTCCAAATTCCCTGTAGGCGTAAACGATTCGCACGATTCGGATCAGTATCGGATCCAGTTCCAACTAAGCCAGCACTATTACCATATTGAAACTGATCAATTGCACCATTAACTTTATTGGGATTACGAACAAAAGCATCAGCCCATAAACCTAATTTTAAATTATAAGCATCAGCACCAGCTGAATCAGCGCCTGTTTTAATTACAGTTGGAGCACCCGAACCTGTTGCATTATCATTATAATATTCATACAAAGGCGCTTCTAAAGCCATATAAGTGACTTGCCCTGTATCGGTATTCGGTGTACTGCCATCTGGCGTAAAGGTAGGAACATTGGCTTGCGACTGAACCTTTAAGATCCATGGATTAGTTGCTGTGCCCCAGCTACGAATCGCATTAATTGCGGTTCCAGCAGTATTTAACCCGACTCGTTCATTATGATTATCTGCACGTTCTGTATTTGAAGCTGAAAGCGCCAATCCATATAGAAATAAATCAGCTTTACCAACTGCGCGGTCTCCCGCATCTACACCACCACTTTTATTTGTGTCTGTTGCTGCGAGTGATAAAGGTCCGACTGGAACATAATTAATATAACCAGTATCTAATTGACGATTAAGTAAGTCGGTGCCAGTCGTGGTATTTTTTTCTCCCTGAAAAATCATATATGTATTTTGTGGGAGTAATGCGATACCTTCACCAGTTGTTTGGCTTAAACCTTCATCAGAGAGTTCTTGTAATGCAAAAGCAGATTGACTGATACATAGTCCAATAAAACTTGCTAAAACAGTCTTTTGAAATGAATCCATATGGAGTATAGCCATCTTGACCTTCCTAATTAACCGATGCTCCGCACCTACGTTATATTTTTTCTTTCGTCCCTCTGAGTGATTAAAAAACTGCTTCCTAGCATCACTCAAGCTATAGACAAAACATGTCTATCTCATCACAATTTATTATGCCGAATAATTACACAAATGCAAAACAAACTGGCTAAAAGTTACATTTTTCCGATGAGTGCATAAAAGCAGTTTGATTTTTTTTAAATGACCCTAGCAGAACTTTAAAGTCCCGTAACAGTTCGGCGTAAAGTTTTGAGTAGCCAACTGCAAATTGGTTAAAGCCATTTGTGGACGTGTTGCATTAATTAAATTCACGGTTCCTGTAGGGATTGTGTCACCCAAAAGACAGTTTAATACACCAGCAGAACCACAATTAATCGGTTGAACATTGGTCAAATAATTAGATACTTGTGAAAAAGCCTCATTCAATGTTGCTTTGGGAATATCCACATTAAATGTAGGTTGAATAAAACCGATATCAATAGGGTTAGTAAATTCTAACCACCAGCCATTTTCAGAAATAGATTTATTATTGGTCCATTGAATATTCTGTGACTGTAAAGACAGCGATGCTGCGGTACCGTTGAGATTTGCTTTATGGAAATAACCTAGATCCTCACTGATTGCCACATCTACATTTAGATTTTGAATCGTACCAGACACCAGCTTGTTTAAATCCAAAATCCCAGCGGCTCTAGCGACAATATTTCCACTTAAATCAATATCCCGAACCTTTGCAGTAGCAGTTAAATTAGCAGTGGTAATTCGTTTCCCCGTAATAGGTTGTTGACCTAAAACCAAATCCCCTTTTAAGATATTGCTCCCCGTCGCCTTATCCCGTAAATTAAGGGCATAGGATTGAGTATTAAATCCAATATTTGTAATATTATTTGGTGTACATGATCCTAGCCCCGAACAGACCTCGCCAGAAATCGCATTATAACCATCTGACTGATTTAGAGTTCCTCTTGCTGCCTCTCCTGATACCTGACTTGTCCCAAAGCCATTAACATTGGCCAGACCTGTCGTGGCCGCAATTTCCATATAACCACTAAGTGAGTTAATCCCGCTTTTCCCCGCGCCATTTTCCAGACCAAAGGTAATTAAACCTAAAGCCTTTTCTGCGCTTAAATTCAGCCCAACAATTTGACGTGTCGAGGCCTTATCTGGGTTTTTGATTGCAAATTCGATAAATGGATTGGTTAAAACTGCAGATGAACCTGCCCGAGCAGCACGATCAGCAGCACTATCTGTATTTGATGTGGCAGAATTACCTAAGCCACTTAAACTCAAATAATCAATATCAATATCACAACCGCCAGCGCCATTGACACCACCACAACCTAACTGGAGTTTTTTAATGTTGACGTTGAGTTCCATTTCAGCTTCTAGGCCTAGTTTATAGAAACCAATGGTTTTATCACCACCATCTCGTAGTGCTTCTTTATTGGCTAAATCAGTGGGTGCGATATAGGACAAACTCATCAATGCCTGTCCTGTTGTTGCAGACAGTTCACTGTCAGTCATACTTTTCAAAGTATTTGGAAGTGCATAGGCGACTGAATTTAAACCTAAACTGCCTAACAAAAGCATTGCTAGATGAAGTGACTTAAGCTGTCGCATAACCGACCTCCATGTATACCAATATCCATAACTCATTATTTTTATAGTTTATTTACAAGATCACTCAATAGATTACAAATCTAAGGTTCCTGTGATTTTGTACAAAAACAAATCAAATCTACTAGATTGTATCCTATTTTTTTTAAAATACTAGGTTCATTCGTCTGAACAATTTAGACGATTAAAAAGTAAATAATTTTTAGAGTCCATTAAGAAAAACTCACCATATATATGGTGAGTTTTTAAAAGATAATCAGGTCTTCGGCAATGTCACACCGGTTTGACCTTGGTATTTACCACCACGATCTTTATATGAAGTTTCACATACTTCATCACTTTCGAAGAACAACATTTGTGCAACACCCTCACCCGCATAAATACGCGCTGGCAAGTTTGTTGTATTCGAGAATTCCAGTGTTACATGACCTTCCCACTCTGGTTCTAACGGCGTAACGTTTACAATAATTCCGCAACGTGCATAAGTTGATTTACCAAGACATACGGTTAACACATTACGTGGAATACGGAAATATTCAATCGTACGCGCTAAAGCGAATGAGTTTGGCGGAATGATACACACATCAGACTCGATATCAATAAAGCTTTTATCATCGAAGTTCTTAGGATCTACGATTGCCGAGTGGACATTGGTAAATACCTTGAACTCACGTGCACAACGGACATCATAGCCATAGCTCGATACCCCGTAAGAAATCAACTTTTCACCGTTTTTATCAAAACGAACTTGATTTTCCGCATAAGGTTCAATCATGCCGTGTTTTTCGCTCATTTCACGAATCCAACGATCAGATTTTATAGCCATGACTTTTTATCCAAAGACGAAGTTAATAATTGGCGAGTACTTTAACTTAAAATGGTATTAATGAAAACAACACCTCTAGCCTTAGCGTCAATAGAGGTGTGAATTTTATAAATTGCTGAGTGCTGAATAGCTAATCGGGATCGCAAAACTGACCAGCACGATACATGCGGTACGTTGTAATTTCGCTTGAGAGAGCCAGTTCACTTTATTGGTTGCCAGCATTGCACCAACAGAGATCCAGAATAAAGCTATCGGAAGAATAAGCCCGACAAATGTGCTCATGTGTGCCATATAAATGTCCTGACTTTTCCATGCAGCAGCAGGAAAAATAGCTGAAGCAAATAATAAAGCCTTAGGATTGAGTAAGGTTGCACAAAGCAATTCTTTAGGGCGAATGGTCGGTTGGTTTAAAACCACGTCCTGATTCGCTGTACGCCACAACTTTATTGCAAGAAAAACGATATAAGCCGCACTCAATAATTTCAGAAATATGGGTAATAAAGGTAAAGTCGCTGACACTTTGCCAATCAGCATTCCCCATGCAGTAATGGCAATAATATAACCGACAGCTTCCGCTGGAATAAGCAGTAAAGATTTACGTAATCCGACCTGAATCCCTGAAGATGCAAGTAAGGTATTGGTTGGACCAGGAGTCAGCAGAATGGTTATCACTAAACCAATAAAAAACCATGAAATCATTGAATGACCTCACTAAGAGAGATTTTCAGATTAATCCAATTACACAGCTATAGCAAAAAAATAACTGTAAGGACTTATGACTAAACCCCACATAAGCTTTTATTTTATCTATATTTTTAAAATTACAAGTAGCATTAACTCAACAGTCACGGCGATAAGTCGGGATATTTAAGATTCAAATTTTAGAGACCGCTTGATTATTGTCTCAACCACCCTCAAATAAACAAGGACATTATTTTAAGTTTTTGCTAAGCAATTAATGTTATTTTATATGCAATTCCCTTCTCTTTCTTGTTACCTCTCCATGATTTATGCCTAAGCAATTTTTTCATAAGTGGCTGCCTTCTTCGGAAAAAGTCGCTCGTCTAAAATTTATGAAGATTTTTGGTGAACGCACCTTAAATCCATTGCTTTGGTATGTAAATCGCCGCTCTATTGCAAAAGCCATGTTTATTGGTACTTTCTGGGGCATTTTACCTGTTCCGTTTCACAGCGTGTTTATTATCCTGACTGTGCTCTGGCTTGAGGTCAATTTACCCATTGGATTGTGTATGGCGTGGTTAACCAATCCCTTTACAGTCGTACCGATTCTTTATTTAGGGTTCTGGTTTGGGAGTAAGATTTATCACGTCAATATGATCAATAAAGATATGTTGCTTGGTGTTCTGCATCAGATTCTAAACTGGATCAAAAATTTTGGGCATGGACATATTGATTTTAGCCTTGCCAAAATTCTGGTTTCAGGGCTCATGATTGAAGCCATTTTATTTGCGGTTTTATTTTATGCGGCGACACACTTACTCTGGCGTTGGAGTGTGATTCGAAGCTGGAAAAATCGTGAGAAAGAGAGAAAAGAAGAAACCATCTAAATGGTTTCTTCTTAACAAGAATATTTATTTGGCTGCTGCTTTGGCTTTCATATATTGCTCAGCCACATCAAGTGCGTATTCCTGACATGCTTCACCTGTCGCAGGGTCATAGCCACCATTATTGGTAATGTTATTGGATAAGATACGAATGCCGAGGAATGGTACTTCGAATTGATGTGCAATCTGTGCCACTGAAGCAGCTTCCATTTCTTCTACCGAAGTGCCATAAACTGTATGGAACTGCTTGATGCGATCAAGCTCGTTGTTCCATGTATCTGCCGAACCAATCGTACCTTCTACCACTTGCCCTTTAGTGTAATTAGGTTTTGCCTTATAAGCAGCAAGCAAAAGTTCTTTGTCCCCTTCAAATTTACGAATCGCAATTGGCTCAGGATCATATTCATCATCGGGTAATACATCAAAAGCTTCATTCCACTCTAATGCATTAGAGCCTCCACCAATGGGCTTATTCGGTGTTTTAAATGCACCGATATTGGTGGTGTATTTGCCTAACACAATATCAAACACATGTAAGTCTGGATCATGACCACCGGCTGTGCCCTGATTAATAATCGCAATCGGTTTGTAATGCTGAATCGCAAGTGCAGTCGCCGCAGCAGAATTACTCATACCCATACGTGTCTTGGAAATTACCACTGGATAACCTTTATAGGTACCCTTCCAGAACACCCACTTACCGATAACTTCTTCTGTCACATTGTCTAATTTTGATGCCATTTTTTTTGATTCGACAGGTAATGCACCTTGAATCACGATCGGCTGTAATTTCGCTTGCTCTTGAGGTTGAGTCGAATTTGAATTGCCATCACCATTACACGCACCTAAAAATAGAGCCGTACATACACTGACAATACCGATAAAATATTTAACTTGCATCATTAACCTGTCTTAAAAAAGAAACCCTATACAAAGCAAGTAACGTACCTACTTTGCTATTAAGGTGAGTTTTGAAATGGTCTAAATAAAAAGTGATTTGCTTTAGAAAGCAAAAACCCAACATGCTGATGTTGGGTTTTTGGTGTAGTTAGAAAATACGTTTATCGTCTTTCTGGCGTTTTGGCAGCTTATCCATTTGTTGCAACACCGCTTGTGCAATATTGAGATAGCTTTCAGCAGCCGCATCTTTTGCCACTACGCTTGGCGTTCCTTGGTCTGCATGCTCACGAATTTTCGCATCTAAAGGTAAGCGTCCAAGTAATGGAATCTGATATTGCTCAGACAATTGATCTCCGCCACCTGTACCAAAAATCTGTTCTTCATGTCCACAATTCGAGCAAATATGGGTCGACATATTTTCAATCACACCAAGAACAGGAATATTCACCTTATTGAATAGCTCAATCCCTTTAGTCGCATCCATTAACGCCACATTTTGTGGTGTCGTTACAATCACCGCACCTGTTACCGGAATACGTTGTGCCAAGGTCAATTGAATATCGCCAGTGCCAGGTGGCATATCGATCACCAGCACATCCAGATCAGGCCATAAAGTCTGGTTGAATAACTGCATCAATGCACCCGTTGCCTTTGGCCCACGCCAAGCGACAGGTGTATTGTGCTCACCAATTAAATGGCCAATTGACAATACCGCCATGCCATATGCATCTAAAGGCACAAAGTTTTCATTTTCAATCAGTGGCGTTTTGCCTGCATTGCCCAGCATCGTTGGAATACTTGGGCCATAAATATCGGCATCTAGCACCCCAACTTTTAAGCCGAGCTGCTGTAAAGCCAATGCAAGGTTTACTGTTGTGGTTGATTTACCAACACCACCTTTACCTGATGAAACCAGAATCACATTCTGAATACGTGGATGTGCTGCCACATCGCGCTGTTGCGGTGCAGCTTTTTGAATTGGAGGATTATTTGGATCTACTTCTGCTTTTGGTGAAGCATCCATCACAGGTGGTAGATTGCTATTTTCTGCTTTTGGCTTTGATGAGCAGCTATGTCCCGCCTCACCATGCGCTGCATGTTTTTGTTGAATAATATGTAGGTTTAATTCCTGAATACCACATTTTTCCAATGCTTCTGCAAGCTCATCATGAATCTGTTGTAAGTGGTCTTTTTCTTGGGGAAAGGTATTCATCGTCAGCTGTAAAATACGACCTTGTACATTGACCTGACTAATGCGGTCTTTGAGTGCATTGTCTGAATGCGGTAACACATAATTTTGTAGAACTGTTTGAATCTCGTCTTCCTTCACTTCTTGCGCTGGTGAAAAAACAGATTTTAAGGAAGAAAGCCACGACATTTTGTTTACTCCAAAAACAGATCAACATAGCATTGAGTTCGCTTAGTTTAGCAGTATTGAAGAATCCACGCTCCTTTCAAACCAGATAATTGCTCATTTTTTATAGTAACTTTTCTGCTTTAGATTTCTCTGCCCGACAACGCAGGTTTTTTGGAAGGAAAAGCTGATATTGATAAGCGTATGACTGGGTCATCCATCTCATGGTGAACCATATTGGACAATTTTAAATCCCTTTAAATAAAAAATCCCCAAACATCGCGTGGATATGTTTGGGGAAGTCTTTCATCCTATTCAGAGATTAAGACTATTAACCTTTGAATTTATTGATGGTATCCGTCGCCGCTTTCTTTAAATCGTCCAGCTTGTGACTGGCCTGAGCTTTTAAATCATCAAATTTTGCCGCAGCTTCATCTTTCAATTCAGCGGCTTTGGCTTTGGCATCATCCAGTTTATGGCCTGCTTCTTCTTTAAAGTGATCAAATTTGTCTTGAACCGCATGCTGGGTATCTTCAAGCTTGGCTTTAATATCATCCACTTTATTTGAAACAGCTTCTTTACCTTCAGCATTTTGTTCAGAAACATCTTTCTTTAAATCATCAAGGGCTTTTTCGCCTTTTAACTTCAATTCCTCTGCGGAATGCTTTAAGTCATCAACTGCTTTTTCACCTTGTAGCTGAGTTTCTTTTGCTTTGTATTTTAAGTCATCGCCCAATTCAGCAGCTTGGTTTTTTAATTCATCAAGTTTTTCATTTGTCATGGTATTTCCTCACTATAGGTAAAAAAAACATATCGTTTGGAGCAATCTTAGTTATACCGCGTTTAAAACTGTTTTTTGCTGATCGCTGCAAATTGAAACAAATGAAATACAGGAAGATTCAAATAATTGCCGAACGATAAATTATTTTATTTCTAGATATAAAAATCATATAAATGAATAACATCCTGTCTAGCGAATAAAATCCTTCTGCAAAATCTCGTAGAGTACATGCCAACTGAGCGGATGATCTTTAGCTAAAGCAGGATGCTGAAATTGAGTGACGTATTTCATGTTTAATTTTTGCATGACCTTTTGTGATTTCGCATTGTCCACCGTGGTAAAGGCCACCACTTTTTCCAGTTTTAATTGATCAAAAGCAAATGCAAGCGCGGCTTGAGCAGCTTCGGGTGCATAGCCCTGCCCCCAATAGGCCTGATCGAGCCGCCAACCGATTTCTACACAAGGCGAAAATGAAAATTGTGTCGGTTGATCATGCAACCCCGTAAAGCCAATAAACTGCTGATTGTGCTTTAACTCAACCGCCCAGAAACCCCAGCCTTGCCTGTCGATTATTGATTTCATTCGATCAATCATGGCATCACTTTCTGCTCGGGTCAGAAGTTTGGGGAAATACTCCATCACTTGTTGATGAGTACCCATTGCGGCAAAGGCTGTATAGTCCTCTGCTCTCCACTGTCTGAGACGTAATCGGGCTGTTTCGATCATTTTTAGAACCAATAAATGTGTATTAAAAAGTATTAACAATATAAGGAGATAGATCGGATATACTGCTGCAAATATCTCAATCATAGACCTTGTCGTCAAAATTGCCTATATGAATGAAAATGAACTTCTAGAAATTCAACAGGAACTTCAGGCCCAAGAAAAACGCTTGAACTATATTCTTTCAAGTAAAAGAAGAATCCAGAATATGATTCTGTCTTTTGAAAAGGATCTGGCTGAACAGTTAATTCCTGTTATTGATCAAATCAGTGATGATAAAGCGCCAGTTGAAAGCAGTTTAGCGCTGACCATTTGCTGGAAATTTTCGAAAGCCGAGTTTCCTAAAACGGAACATTGGTGTAGCGAACTCAGCATTACTGACCTCGAAATCAAAGATCAATTTACTGTGGCATTAAAAGCACAGGCATGGTTAGGTATTTTGGGTAGTGATGAACTTTGGCAAACGCCGATGTGTGCTGAGATTACGCTTGATCCAAAAACAGATGGTTTAAAGCGTTATCACATTCATTTCCTTTCCAAAGGAAAAGTCATTTCGTTAAGAAAGAACTCCAAGCACAGCGTAACAGTCAAGCAAATGCAAAGTATGTAATCCTTCGGGATACATACTTTTTTTATCTAGAATACTGTTATAAAAACGCCGTTTATTAGAATAAAGTCCCCTTAATATACTGATATCTCTTAAAAATAACTATTCTTTATCTCCTCCGTACTCATCCATTTAAATGATTTAAATACAAATAGAGAAAGCTTGACCAATCCAAGCATTAAGCGGCTGAAAAGATTTCACTGAATCCCTTGTGCAAGTCGGGGTCAAGTCATGTAAAATCATCTGCCTTGCAAATACGAATGAGAGAACAATATCCGTGCGTAAAATTTTAGTCACCAATGCCCTACCTTATGCCAATGGTCCTATCCATATGGGTCACTTACTCGGTTATATCCAAGCAGATATTTGGGTTCGTGCAATGCGTGCAATGGGCCATGATGTGACTTATGTATGTGCGGATGATGCTCATGGTACAGCGATCATGCTACGTGCTGAAGCCAATGGCATCAGTCCGGAACAGCAAATTGCCAATGTTCAGAAAGAACATATCCGTGACTTTGATGGTTTTGGCGTGCATTTCGATCACTATGATTCAACCAACAGTGATGAGAACAAAGCACGTTCAAAAGAAATCTATATCAAAAACCGTGAAGCAGGCAATATTGCGATTCGCCCTGTTACCCAGTTATTTGATCCTGAAAAAGGTATGTTCTTATCTGACCGTTTCATTAAAGGCACATGCCCGAAATGTAAGGCTGAAGATCAATACGGCGATGCCTGCGAAGTCTGCGGTACAACGTATAATGCAACCGAATTAGAAAACCCACGCTCAACCTTGAGCGGCGCAACACCGATTGAGAAATCATCGGATCACTACTTCTTTAAACTTCCGAATTTCTCAGAATATTTACAGAAGTGGACGCGTGATCAAGGTCGTTTACCTGTTTCGATTGCCAATAAGCTCGATGAATGGTTTGAAGCAGGTTTATCGGATTGGGATATTTCTCGTGATGCACCTTATTTCGGTTTTGAAATTCCAGATGCGCCAAACAAATATTTCTACGTTTGGGTTGATGCACCAATTGGCTATATGTCAAGTTTTGAAAACTACATCAAAACCAAACGTCCAGATTTAAGCTTTGATGATTTCTGGAGAAAAGACAGCGATAAAGAAGTTTATCACTTCATCGGTAAAGACATTGTTTACTTCCATGCGCTGTTCTGGCCTGCAATGCTTGAAGGTGCGAACTACCGTACCCCATCAGGTTTATTCGTAAATGGTTTCTTGACCGTGAATGGTCAGAAGATGTCGAAATCTCGCGGTACCTTCATCAAAGCTGAAACCTATTTACAGCACTTAAATCCTGAATATTTACGTTATTACTTTGCGTCTAAGCTTTCAGACAAAGTCGAAGATTCAGATTTGAACCTAGATGACTTCGTTCAGAAAGTGAATTCTGACCTCGTCGGTAAAGTAGTGAATATTGCCAGCCGTTGTGCAAAATTCATTAACACCAACTTCAATAATACGTTGTCGAACACATGTGCAGAGTCTGAACTGGTTCAAAGCTTTATTGATGTAGGCGATTCAATTGCACAAGCTTATGAAGCACGTGAATTCTCGGCAGCAATCCGTGAAATCATGGCGTTGGCTGACCGTGCCAATCAGTATATTGATGAGAAAAAACCGTGGGCACTTGCGAAGCAAGAAGGTCAAGAGCAACAAGTACATGATGTGTGCTCGGTGGGTATTAACTTATTCCGTCAACTAGCGATTTACTTGGCTCCAGTCCTACCAACGCTTGCTGCACAGGTTCAAGCCTTCTTACAACTTGAAAGCTTCGACTTTGCATCACGTCAGCAGATCTTGGTTGGTCATGAAATTGCGCAATTCCAGCCTTTAATGCAACGTGTTGATGCCAAAGCTGTTGCTGCAATGGTAGATGCATCTAAAGATTCTTTAGCTGCGGCGGCAGAAGCGCCAAAAGCAGAGAAGAAAAAAGAAAAGAAAAACGAGAAAAAGCCTGAGCCAAAAGTAGGTGAAGCTGAAATCATTGGCATTGAAGATTTCATGAAAATTGATCTTCGTGTAGCAAAAGTATTGGAAGCTGCAACTGTTGAAGGTTCTGATAAATTGTTGCAATTGACTTTGGATGTGGGTGAAGCTGAACCGCGTAATGTGTTTAGTGGTATTCGTGAGTTTTATCAGCCAGAAAACCTAAAAGACAAATTGGTGGTGATGGTGGCTAACCTTGCACCACGTAAAATGCGTTTTGGTATTTCAAATGGTATGGTACTTGCCGCAGGTAATGGCGAAGGTGTTTGGGTGATTTCACCTGAATCTGGCGCGAAACCGGGAGATAAAGTGTCTTAAACTTATAGAATTTGATGGGAAATTAAATTTTCCCATCATTTTTCAAATAATGCGCTAATCATAAAAACAAAGCTCTAGTTTAAATTAATGCTTTGAAAGTTATCGACCATCTAAAAAGGTAAATCTGCATCTAAATCCGAAATAATATCATCAAGAGCATCATCGACCCCATAGACTTTTTCTTTTATCAAATTATACAATTCAACAAAACTGAGTTTTGCCTCTTTAGTTCCAATTTCTTTATCAGAATAACGAATCATTGGAACACTTTGCCAATCGGATCCTAAAGTTAAATGTATCAATTGTTGTAAAGACTCATTCCCCGGATAAAACCACAAAATAATTTCATCTTCAATGCGTTTTATAGACCACTTATATTTTGATTTATATAAGAAGAAATATTCATTATCTTCTACCATCACATCTGTTATAAGCTTAGAATTACTAAGCATCGCATTAACTGCTTGGACAATTTTTGACATTTATCACTCCAGATTAGATGTTAAAGAATTAACTTCGAGATTTCGTAAAATCTCACGAATTTCACTAGTAAGTGCTCTTTTTTTATATTCAGTAATTCTGTTTCCAGAAGAGAACCTCTCAACTTTCATGATAAGCTCAGGAGCTTGTTGATTCAATCGACTATTGCCTCGAATTTGTCCTGCAATTTCATGAAGAATATTTCTAATCTCTTCAATTTCATCACTATTATTTGCATTATATTCATTTAATCTCTCAACCTTAGACTTAAGATCTGTCAAGGTTAATTGAAATGACCAATTTAACATCAATTTAAAAGCGAGCTTTATTTCTTTTGACTTAGTAAGAAATAACCAAATCGCGATACCTGATGCAAAAATTGTAAATAAATTAGCTATAACTGAGATTAATTTTTCTAAAAATAAATACAAAGTCATTACTCACTTTAGAACCTTAATTTTATTTAGCC
>NZ_LZPJ01000067.1:0-35853 GCF_001729365.1 Acinetobacter sp. YK3 | reverse complement strand
ATAAATAACTACAGCACGCCCTTAATAATTTTTATTTATCAAATACTAAGAATAAAACAGAACATATTTACGCAATATAGCGTGTGGTTTTATGGTTCAGCAGAATAATTGAATTTAAAATAATGACACCCATAATTGAAACCAGAATCAACTTCCAGTCTACAAACAGCAATGACGTGAGTAAGATTGCCATATCAATACCCAACTGCACTTTACCTGCTGGAATATCGAAACGTTCCTGTAAATACAATGCAAGTAAATTGATCCCGCCTAGACTTGAACGATGTCTAAATAAAATCAGGAAACTGACACCCATCAAGACATTGGCAAAAATGGCTGCATAAATTGGATTAACATCGGAAAGATGAAAAAACTGGGGAATGATTGCAGAAAAACCTGCCAGTAAAGCAACCGCAATAAAGGTTTTAACTACCAAGGCCATCCCCATTTTTTTATAGGCAAAATAATAAAATGGAATATTGATGAAGAAGAATAAAACACCAAATTTAATGTCGGTAATATAGTGGAGGAGTAAAGACAGACCTGCTGTTCCTCCAGTCATAATGCCCGCTTGTTGCAATAAGGTCATGGCAAAAGAAAGGATAAATGTACCCGTCAACAGCGCCAATGCATCTTCAACTTTGGAATGTTGGTCAATTATAGGCACGACTGGACTGACCAGAGATACATTTTGCTCGGTATTCATAAGGGTAAAACTCAATCACAGAACAGCAGAAGGGAGAGATGCCTTTCAAATAAAAGGCGGCATATTTGATCATTTTTATTGGAAATACGCAATTTATTCTTATATTTTCACCATAAATGCAATTTATATTCAAAATAAGCCATTTAATATAAACAGCTCATTTTCAGTCAGACATGGCTTTCTGATCCATCTTCACTGGCGATCAGCTATTTATTATTTAATCGCGATTCCGTTTTCTTTGAGTTTTTCCAAAACAATCGAGGTATTCAGGTTGCTAACACCAAAAGTCTGGGAAGAAAGGATGCCAATCAATTTGACCATTTCATCTAGATTTCTAACCGCAACTTTCAAGGCAAAATCATAGCTCCCCGTCAGTTTATGAATATCCTTAACTGCTGGCTCATTAAGAAGGAACTCAACAAAACGATCATGCGTGGCATCATGATAATTCTGTAATTTCACTTCAATAATGCCCATGATCGGCGCAGGATCAGCACTCAACGCAATTTGTGCATAATAGCCGGTGATAATCTTTTTCTGTTCGAGATTCACTCGACGGCGTGAACATTGGGAAGTCGACAACCCCACCAATTCAGCGAGTTCCTGATTGGCCAAACGTCCATTCATTTGTAAATGATGGATAATTTTCTGATCAAAATCATCAAGTTCGACTGTCATAAAACGCTCAATTTTGCCTTAAGTCACGGTTTGACTGATGTGGATTCATCAGTTTTCAAAGTTTAACGCCTTTCACTCAGGCAGCTCAAGCTTATGGCAAAATTGTACTCGCCTGGATGCGTTGAATACCCTCTGCCTGCATACTTTGCCATGCACTTTGCAATGACCCATTCAAATCAATTGCTTTGCAGGCATCTTCTATAACATAGGTTTTAAATCCCATTTGTGCCGCATCCAAGGCAGTCCATGCCACACAAAAATCTGTGGCTATCCCCACGATATAAACCGTATCAATTTGATGTTCTGTTAAATAGCCCTTCAAACCTGTCGGAGTTTTGCGATCTGCTTCCATAAAAGCAGAATAACTATCGATATCAGGATGAAAACCCTTACGGATAATCAATTGGGCTGTCGGAATATCAAGAGCTGGATGAAATTCGGCATCCTGTGTCCCCTGCACGCAATGCTTAGGCCACAAGACTTGGGTTCCATAAGGCAGCTCAATGGTTTCAAAAGGCGCTTTATTTTCATGATTATCGGCAAAGGAAATATGTTGTTCTGGATGCCAGTCTTGTGTAAGCACCACCATTTCAAACTGTCGGGCCAGTTGATTAATGACTGGAATAATCTGATCAGCGTCAGTGACTGCCAAGTTTCCACCTGGGGTAAAACCGTTTTGTACGTCAACAACAATGAGTGCGCTGTGTTTCGCAAGTGTATGCATATTGTGTTTCATTCTGGATTGCTCGCTCCTTTCTAACATACGCTGCTCTCTATCGTCTGGCTACTTCCACCTGAACTTTTCTTAACATGAAAATTATTCAGGTAAAAGTTGAATTAAAGTTTTCGGCTGTTTGACTAAAGCATATTGTTCTTATGCCGCTGATCAGTCATAATTTGCATAATTGTCATTCAATCGAATTCATTATTGGACGACGAATCAAAATACTGCAACCATCCAATATTTCGTTTCAACTAATTCAATCTCGGATGGGAAAATAGGATAGTTTTTTAAAATGACTCAGCTAGCACAGAATATTCAAGGCTCAATTGTCGCACTCGTCACCCCTATGTTTGAAGATGGTCGCGTAGATTGGAAGAGCCTGGAGAAGCTCGTTGAGTGGCACATCCAACAAGGTACACATAGTATTGTTGCTGTTGGCACAACGGGCGAAGCCTCAACATTAAGCATGGAAGAACATACACAAGTCATCAAAGAAGTGATCCGTGTAGCCAATAAACGCATCCCGATTATTGCGGGTACAGGTGCAAATTCAACACGCGAAGCAATTGAGCTGACCAAAGCAGCAAAAGAACTCGGTGCAGATGCAGCCCTGCTCGTTACGCCATATTATAATAAACCAACACAAGAAGGCTTATATCAACACTACAAGGCGATTGCTGAAGCAGTTGATATTCCACAAATTCTTTATAATGTTCCAGGTCGTACTGGTGTAGACATGCAAAACGAAACTGTCATTCGTCTTGCTGAAATTAAAAACATTGTTGGGATTAAAGATGCAACAGGCGATGTACCACGTGGTCAAGCCCTCATCGAAGGTTTAAAAGGTAAAATCGCAGTATATTCAGGTGATGATGAAACTGCCTGGGAACTGATCTTGCGTGGTGCGAAAGGTAATATTTCGGTTACTGCCAATGTTGCACCAAAACAAATGAGCGAAGTTTGTGAAGCTGCATTAGCAGGCGATCAAGCAAAGGCTCAAAGTCTGAATCAGCAAATTGCAAATCTACACAATATTTTGTTTTGCGAATCAAACCCAATTCCTGTGAAATGGGCGTTGCATGAGATGGGATATATCAGTACAGGTTTACGCCTGCCATTAACCGCTCTAGCAGAACAATATCGTGAACCTCTCCGCACAGATTTAAAAACTGCGGGAATTATTTAATACGAGCAATTTATGATGCAATTACGTCTTGGTGTTGTCCTAGTCATTTCAGCTTTAAGTTTGGCTGGTTGTGGTCGTTTTGCCCTCAATAATCATTCTTTAGATTATAAAAAAGCGCAAGCGCTTGAACCACTCAAGTTCCCTGAGAATGCAACGGTAAGACCATTTACGCCATTGTATCCAGCACCAACGGTTGACCCGCTTGCGATTCAACATGCACCGACATTTGAGAACAAGACGGGCAAACGTTATGCGTTACCTCGCCCAGAGTCAGCGCAAACTGCAACCACGACAACTGAAGCAACAGCAACCAGCTTAGGTCGTCCACAACTGGTGATGGATGGGAATAAGAACCCATTACTTAAAGTGGATGGCCCGACTGCAACTGCTTGGCAATATGCTTTTGCGACCGTCAGCAGCCTCAACTATAAAGTCATCTCTCAGGCAGATCATGGCTATGAAGCGACTATTAAAGTGGGTGAGCAAAACTACCTACTGAAGCTTACCGCTGTCGGCTCAAGCAATACCATTGCACTGTTTAAACTTGATACAACCTTTGCAGACCCTGCGGTTGCAACGGAAGTATTAGCCCAGATTTACCAAAACTGGCCAGCCTAGTCGTTTACTAGGCATTTTTTTCAAAAGGTTCCCTCATGTTAAAACAAACCTTGCTCTATACTGGTAAAGCAAAATCTGTATATGAAACAGATAACGCTGATCACCTGATTTTAGTCTTTCGCGATGATGCCTCGGCATTCAATGGCGAAAAAATCGAGCAACTCGATCGTAAGGGCAAGGTCAACAACCGTTTTAACGCCTTCATCATGGATAAACTGGCTGAAGCAGGCATCGAAACCCATTTTGAAAAATTGCTTTCTCCAACTGAAGTCCTTGTTAAAAAACTTCAGATGATTCCTGTTGAATGTGTCATTCGTAACTATGCTGCTGGTTCACTTTGCCGTCGTTTAGGCGTTGAAGAAGGCAAAGAGTTAACACCGCCAACATTTGAATTATTCTTTAAAGATGATGCTCTTGGCGATCCAATGGTGAATGAATCTCAAGCGATTGCTTTAGGTTGGGCGACTGCTGAACAGCTTGAAAAAATGAAAGAACTCACTTACCAAGTAAATGATGTGCTTAAAGCATTATTCGACGCTGGTAATATGATTCTGGTAGATTTCAAACTTGAATTTGGTGTATTCCATGACCGTATCGTACTGGGTGATGAGTTCTCTCCAGACGGTTGCCGTTTATGGGACAAAGACACCAAGAAAAAACTTGATAAAGACCGTTTCCGCCAAGGTTTAGGTGGTGTGGTTGAAGCCTATGAAGAAGTTGCGGCACGTTTAGGTATTAACCTAGACGATATCTAAGCTCAGCTTAGATCGCATATAAAAAAACCGAGCTAAATGGCTCGGTTTTTTTATAATTTTAATTTTTTGAATCCTGATAAATGAGCTTACCTTCTTTATAGGTCGCCACCACCTTGATTTTTTTAATCTCACGGCTTGGTATAGTCAGCGGATTCCGATCCAGTATCACCAGATCTGCCAGTTTGCCTTGAGCTAAAGTTCCCTTCTGTTGATCTTCAAAATATTGATAGGCAGCCCAGTCCGTCATCGACTTCAACGCCAGATAAGGACTTACCCGTTCATTTGCACCCAAGACATAATCACTGCGGGTGGTACGATTCACAGTCGCATCAAGCATCATCATGCTACTTGGGGGTACAACAGGCGCATCATGATGTTCGGTAAAAATCAGATGTTTCTTTAACGCCGTTGCTGTAGGGGAAATACGTGCTGCTCGCTGCTCACCCAGAGTCTGTTGACGATGCCAGTCACCCCAATAAAAAGTATGCAGCGAGAAGAAGGAAGGAATAATATCCAGCGCTTTAAGTTCATCCAGTTGATCATCACGAATGGTTTGTGAATGAATCAGCACACTTCGACGATCTGCTTGACCCTGCTTTTGGGTCGCGTCTTTTACCGCAGCAATAAACTGATCAATTGCAGCATCACCATTGGCATGTGCAAGCACTTGCCAGCCTTGTTTGAAGGCTAAATTAATATAATCCTTCACCTCTTGATCATTGCTGATCGCCGCATAGCCTTTGTAGGTTTTATCCTTGCCTTCAGGCGGCACCAGATACGGTTGTGTCAACCAAGCAGTCTTGCCCTGAGGTGAACCATCCAGACTGATTTTAACCCCACCAATACGGAAATGGTGATCATACTGACGGCTACTACCGTATTTGAGCATATAGTCCTTGCTGGTGGTAATATCTGGATAAGACACCATATCAATCGGCAGCTGATTTTGCTGGCCCAAGCTACGCCACATCTCAGTCGTGCCCTGATCTGCCCGTCCTTCCTGTACTGTAGTGAAGCCATTTTTCACATAAGCATCAATGCCTTTCTGTGCAATCTGGAACATGACAGCGGGCGGTACATCTTTAAAAATCGAACCGATTGCAGTAAAGAGTGCCGACTCCTCAAGGACACCATTCGGTACGTTGGAATTGGCTTCACGGCGAATCACGCCACCCGCAGGATTCGGCGTATTCTGATCGATTTTTAGCAATTCGAGTGCTTTATGATTCACAGAAGCCAGATGTCCAGATTGATGCAAAATCATCACAGGCTGATCTGTTGAGACGCGATCAAGATCAGTTGCGGTGGGGTGTCTTTTTTCATTGAGTTGTGCATCATCATAGCCATTGCCTAATATCCAGCCGCCCATGGTCTGAATCACTTCTGGATGCTGCTTTTTCCATGTATTCAGCACATTGACCAATGAATGGATATCCAAGACCTGTCCATCAGGTTGCGGATATAGATTGGCGACCATCTGGTGAAAACCCACCATATTCACATGACTATGGGCATCGATAAAACTTGGCAGCAAGATTTTGTTTTTGAGATCGATGACTTGAACGGTTTTATCAGCCATTTGTTCCGCCTGCTGTTTGCTGCCCACAAAACGGATGGTGCCATTCTTGACCAGCAAGGCCTCGGCATATTCTGGCGTATCACCACTCATGGTTAAAATGGGGCCGCCATAAAACAGCTTTTCGCTGGAACTGACGGGGATGGATGAAGTTGCACAGCCTGATAGAACAATTGAAAAGGAAGTGACCCATGCAAATTGATGCAGATGGTTACGGTTCATATTTTTAAACCCATATTTTTATTATGCCTTTTCTGATTAAAACTGATTCTGTGCCGAATAGAAAGCATTCACTGATTATTTTTGTAATGTTTGTTCAATTTTTTAAGGACTATGGCACAGAATCTGATCTTATCCTAAAGACTAAAATAATTTAGCCAATTTATTCGATACCTTGATTGCAGCATCGTCAATGTAACGGCTATAAAACTGCGCCAAAATGATACTCACCACCATCGTAAACAGGCTTGCCAGCAGTCCTGCATTGAAATAAGAGAACGCCAGCTGCACATGCAAAAGATTGAAGAATGGAATACCCAAGGCATAAAGTATTGCCAAGTGAATCAAATAAATTGAAAAAGATACTTTACCCAGAAACACCAAGACACGTCGATCAAAAAACTGGGCCAGCCATTTGCCTTTTAACACAGCATACACAACCAGAAAGCCACCAAGAAAATTCAGATAATCGTAAGTTTGTTCGCCCAGAAATGATGTAAAAAACTGATAACTCGAGCTGCTATTATGTGCCCCGCAAAAATAGAGACCGAACAAGAACAAGAGTATAGAAACAGCCGTCCCTAGCTCTGCCGCATACAGAAATAGCCCCATTCCCAATATAAAGCTGAGAATGCCAAGTAATACGGTCTGCGAAATCATATAAGCCGCAGCAACACTCAACAGCAAAAAGAGAGCAGATAAAATGGGCAATTTACTATATAGATAACTTGCCAGATAAATCACCAATGAGCCAAGCAATTCAATTTGCATGGTCCACAGAACCCAGTTATAGCTTGAATCTCCAAACAGAAATGCACCAATGCTTCCCTCATAGAGTGCCGTCTTGAGTTGAGGATGAGGATTGGCCAAAGCAGCCCCCCATTCTGAAACATGCGAGACATCAACGGGCACAAAACATACCAGATAAGCCACAATACAAGAGACAAACGCGGGAATGGCCAAACGTGGATAGCGTTTAATCAATGATTTTTTCAGCTGTGTGGCGGTATTTTGTTTTTTAAAACTGGATAGGGTCAGGACAAAACCACTTAAAACGAAGAAGACAAAAACTGCGCCCGTGCCCGAATAAAAGAAGGCCAATGGAGAATGATGTAATTGTGCAAAAACCTCATATTGAGGCACGCTACTCCAGCCAAAATTATGCATTTGGGGAAAGAAAGTTAACGATAAATGTGACAACACAACGGCGAGACATGCCAAGCCTCGGATACTTTCCGCTGCATTAATTTTGTTTGTGGTCATTGTGGAGCTTTATCATCCTTGATAAGCGGGGATGATGCGACCTTTTATCCAGAGTGTCTAGTGGTCACTTACAAAAATATCATGCTCGATACCAAGTCATGACATGACTCAAACTTTCTGGTACGCCGTACCCTCTTTTGATATTAACGATTTAAATAATCTCTTAAATAATGCGCTGTATAAGATTGCTTATTTTCTAATAACTGGCTCACTGGCCCTGCAAACATCAGTTCTCCGCCCTGTTCACCCGCCAATGGTCCAATATCAACAATCCAGTCTGCCTGTGTCATGATTTCCAGATTATGCTCAATCACAATGACGGTATTTCCCTGCTCAACGATGGTATTGAGTAGCTGGATCAGTTTAACCGTATCAGACGGATGCAAGCCTGAGCTTGGCTCATCCAGCACGAAAATATTATTGGTCTGATCAAGCTCACGGCTCAGTTTCAGGCGTTGTCGTTCGCCCCCAGAAAAGCTATTCAGGCGTTGACCAATGGCAATATAGTCCAGACCTAAATCAATCAGGGTCTTGAATTGTTGCTTCAATTTAGGCACTTCAAAAAAATCATAAGCCTCTGCAACCGTCATTTTTAAAGCATCGGCAATATTCTTATCTTTATAAAGATAGTTGAGTACCTGTTCTGCATAGCCTGAACCATGACAAACCTCACAGACCATTTCGACATCATCCAGAAAGGCCAGCTCAATTTTCTCAATACCTGAACCTTTACACTGCGGACACGCCCCTTCACTATTAAAACTAAACAGTTTCGCGCTGACCTTATTCTGTTGCGCATATAACTGACGAATGCTATCCAGCAAGTCCAAATAAGTGAGTAGATTTGATCGGATCGTTGCAGTAATGACAGATTGATCAATAATTTTCACTTCGGGGTATTGCTGCGGTAAGACTTTACTCATCAGCGTACTTTTACCTGAACCAGCAACACCCGTTACCACGGTCAGACAATTCTTGGGAATATCGACACTAATATTCTTCAGGTTAAAGAGCCGCGCATTTTTTATGGTGATTTTTTCCAGACTGCTTCGTGCCACCTGTTTATATTGATTGGGGCGCTGGAAAAACTGCCCTGTTAAACCAGAGGAGCTTTTAAGATCAGCAAAACTACCCTGATAAATGACTTCGCCGCCCTTTTGTCCAGATAAAGGCCCCATATCAATCACATGATCCGCAATCCTGATCAGGTCTGGATCATGTTCCACCAACAGCACGCTATTGACCTTATCCTTAATTTTTTGAATGATCTGGATGATATTTTCCAAGTCTTTGGGGTGAAGTCCAATGCTGGGCTCATCGAAAATATAAAGCAGATCGACCAGACTATTGCCCAAATGTTTGACCATTTTTATACGTTGTGACTCCCCACCCGATAAGGTATTGCTCACGCGATCCAATGTCAGATAGCTGAGTCCAACCAGATTTAAATAATGAAGTTTATTACGAATTTCATGTAATACCGTCTCCAGCTTTTCATTCTCGATCGATTCGATAAAGCTCAGCAATTTAGCCACCGACAATGCAGTACAGTCCGAGATATTTTTCCCTTGAATCTTGCAGCTCAGCGAAGTCTGATTCAGACGCTGCCCCTGACAAAGACTACATTTTTCGACAGTAATAATCTTGTCCAGAATATGGCGATAACGGTTGCGCTCTTGTGCTTCACCTTTTAAGAAATTTCGCTCAAAACGAGGAATCAGGCCTTCATATAACGCGGTTTTTCTCCAGTCTTTGCGAGGATGGTGTGGTTTATGCTGCGCTGCATTTAAGAAAAGCTCCCACTCTTCCGCATCATAATCCTTAAGCTTTTTATCCAGATCAAAATAGCCCGAGTCGGCATAACGGGTCCAACGCCAAGCATGCGGCTGATAAGTCGGAAAGTCGATCGGCCCTTCATTTAGAGATTTCTCTAGATCCAGAATTTTATAGATATCAATGGTCTGTTCCAGACCAATCCCATCACATTGTGGACACATGCCATTGGGATGATTAAATGAAAAAACATGAGAGTACCCGACAAAAGGCTTACCCATGCGCGAAAACAACAACCTTAAATTGGCATATATATCGGTAATGGTCGCGATAGTTGAGCGGATATTTCCAGTCAAAGGCTTCTGATTGATGATCACGGGAACATTCAGATTTTCAATTTTATCGACATCCGCCACACCAAAATGCTGTAAACGGTTACGCACAAAACTATCCTGTGTTTCATTGATTTGTCGTTGCGCTTCGGCACCAATCGTTTCAAATACCAGTGAAGATTTACCTGAACCTGAAACGCCCGTAAACACAACGATTTTGTTTTTCGGAATTTTCAATGAAATATTTTTAAGATTATTTTGTCGCGCGCCGTAAATATTTATTGTTCTGCTGCTCATCTGCCGTCTCGCTGTTCTCTTTAAAACCACGATAAGCCAAAAAGAATGTGAGAGATGTATCTGTTTTTATGAATAAATGAAATAGATGTAATGGAGTGCTGGATATTCAAAGCCGTGAATATCCAGCGCTATAGAAGCAAATGTGATTTATTGTTGCTGATCTTGTTGCCAACGGCGCTGTTGTAAACGCTCCCCTTCAACTTCACGTTTATTCAGGGCGCGCTCATAGAGCTTGGTACCGCGCAATTCAGGTGGCAAATATTCCTGTAATACAAAATGTTCAGGATAATTATGCGGGTAGAGATAATCGACACCATAACCTTGCTGTTTCATCAACTTGGTGGGTGCATTACGCAGATGTAAAGGAACAGGCAAGTTCGCGGTTTTTTCTGCCAATTCCAAGGCACGGTTTATCGCCAGATAAGTACTGTTACTTTTCGGACTGGTCGCTAAATACACCGCGCATTGACCCAAAATAATCCGTGCTTCTGGCATGCCCACCGCCTGCACTGAGCGGAAACATTCGCCCGCCAGCAACAAGGCATTGGGATTAGAGTTACCAATATCTTCCGATGCAGCAATCAACATACGACGTGCGATAAAGACTGGATCTTCACCACCTTTCAGCATACGTGCCATCCAGTACAATGTTGCATCTGGATCACTACCACGAATGGATTTGATAAATGCCGAAACCAGATCGTAATGCTGCTCACCCGATTTGTCGTAACGCGCAATATTTTGCTGCGCGACTTTAACCACAATCGCATTGGTGACCATATTTTCAACATCAGGCTCAAAGGTACTGGCGATCAGATCAATCAGATTCAGTGCCTTGCGTGCATCACCTGCTGCAAATTGAATCAATGCATCATATTCTTCGATATGAATAAAACGTTCTTTTAAAAACTTATCCGTTTGAATCGCTTTATTCAGTAAGGTTTGAATGGCATCTGCATCCAGACTGTTCAGGGTATACACCTGACAGCGAGACAGCAACGCACTGTTCACCTCAAAGGACGGATTCTCTGTGGTCGCACCGATCAAGGTGATTTTGCCTTTCTCAACGGCATTGAGTAAGGCATCTTGCTGCGACTTGTTGAAGCGATGTATTTCGTCAATAAATACCACAGGCGTCAACAGATCACCGCTTTCAGCAATCACTTCCCGAAGCTCTTTCACACCCGTATTCAGTGCTGACAAGCTCACAAAAGGACGATCAACCGCTTGGGCCAGTAATAATGCGATCGTGGTTTTTCCTACCCCTGGCGGTCCCCAGAAGATAATCGAAGGCAAATGCCCCTGATCAATCATTTGACGTAAGGGTGCATTTTCGCCCAGTAAATGATCTTGCCCGATAATTTCTGACAAATCACGAGGACGTAAACGTTCAGGTAAAGGAATATGCGTATCTGACATCATCAATGGCTTTATGCTGTTTTATCCTAGTCTATTGTGTCTGGCACAAATCTACAATTTGAATCTGCACTCACTGCGTCATTCTATCGCGCACTGTTTTGCTGAATCAGTTGCTGTATCACGTTGTAGCTGGCTTTAATCCGTTCTTCATTGGGGAAATTGGTATTGGCCAACATCACGATCCCAATCTTTTGTTGCGGGATAAAAGCAGCATAAGCACCAAAGCCATTGGTCGCGCCAGTTTTATTAAAGAAGGTCGCTGCTGGAGCAATTTTTGGCTGCGCGATTAGTGTCACCGCATGGCTTTCTAAAGCCATTTTGCTGGAGTTGCCCTGTAATAGCGTTTCCAATTTCGCTGGATAAGCATATTGCTCCCAACCTAACCCCTGTGTCATTGCGCCTACTTTAAAATAACCCACATGCGTATTTTCAATGCCTTTACGCAGTGGTTGTTTCAACTGTTGCGGATTGATTTGTGCATCCAGAAATTTCAGCATGTCCGCGCTGCTACTTTTCACGCCATAGGCTTCAGCATCAAACATCCCAGGCGATACCCGCATGGCCTGATCCGCTTTATAGCCCCATGCATAATTCGGCATCTGCTGCTCAGGGACTTGAATAAAACTTTGTTTGAGACCTAACTGAGGAAAAAGTGTTTTTTCTAACAATTCGGTATAAGGCTTTTTCATTGCCAATGCAGTGACATAGCCCATCAAGCCAATACTTGGATTGGAATATTGACGCGCAGCACCGATGGTTGTCTTCGGCTGCCATGCCTGAAAATACTTGATCATCTCCTGTTGCTGAACCACCTCATCAGGGAACTGCAACGGAAAGCCGCCCGCAGTATAGGTGCCCAAATTCAATAGGGTGGCACGATTCACAGCACTGTTTTTAAGTTCAGGGAAATATTTGGCAGGATGGTCAGACAAGGAGATTTGTCCTTGTGCCTGTGCATAGCCTGCTAAAGTTGCATTAAAGGTCTTACTCACTGAGCCAAGTTCAAATAAGGTATTGTTGCGAATCGGCTGTTGGCTCTGTTTTGAAGCCACCCCATAATTCACAAAATAATGTTGTCCATTTAAAGTGATCCCCACCGCCATTCCCGGGATTTTGTATTGTTGTAAAAGCGGTTTAAATTGCTGGTCAACAATAGCTTTTACTTGCTGCTCGCTGAGCTGTTGTGCCCAAAGCGGTGCACTGCAAGACAGAAGTCCTACAAGTACACATAATTGTTTCGCAGGTGTAGAGAACCGTTTTGAATTTGGCATGGATGATTTCACTTTAAGTTAATAATTAAGAAGCAGTTAGTTTGAGTAATTTGGCTTGCGGACCATCCTCAATGACCCAGATCGAACCATCTTGAGCCTGATGTAAACCACGAATCCGCTGTTTCATATCCAGTCGCTGAATCTCTTTCACAGGTTGCGATTTTAAATCCACCACCACAATGGCTTTGGAAGATAAACCACCGATGAGCGCTTTATGTTGCCATAAAGGGAACTGCTGACCTGAATAAATGATCATGCTGGAAGGCGAAATTACAGGGGTCCAGTCGATTTCAGGCGCTTTAAACTCGGGACGGGTGCTGTGATCTGGGATCGGTAAACCTGAATAATGATCACCATTGGAGACTTTCGGATAGCCGTAGTTGGCTCCTTTCAGGATCAGATTCAGCTCATCGCCGCCTTTAGGCCCCATTTCAACCACCCAGAGTTGCCCTTTCTCATCAAATGCCATGCCGAGTGGATTACGATGACCCAGTGACCAGATTTCAGCTGTGACACCACCTTGCTGCTGAAATGGATTGCCATCCACAGGGGTGCCATCATCGTTCAAGCGCAACACTTTGCCGAGATTACTTTTTAAATCCTGAGCTGGATCAAACTTCTGGCGCTCTCCTGAACTCACCCATAACTTTCCATCTGAACCAAACAGCATCCGATGTCCGTAATGTCCCTGACCAGAGACCTTCGGCACTTGCTGCCAGATGGTTTTTAAATCGGTCAATTTGGGTTGCTCTGGGTTGGATAAATCCAGCTTGGCACGTGAAATCACCGCGCCGTATCCACCTTGTCCTTTGCTGGCATAACTTAAATAGAGCCAATGGTTATGCTGAAAATCGGGATGTAAAACCACATCGCCAAGTCCGCCCTGTCCACCATAACTTACCGAAGGAACACCTGAGACATTCAGGCTAGTCTTGGTTTGAGGATCAAATAATTTTAATTGTCCTTTACGTTCTGTAATCAGCAAACGCTGATCCGGCAGACTGGTCACCGCCCAAGGCTCATCAAATGAAGCCACCGTCTCGGCACGATAGGTCTGCTTTGCCGTATGGGTTGGACTTTGCTGCTCAGCATTTTGATCAGGGGTTTTAGAATTGGTATTGTTCGGACCACAGGCCAACAAAAATAAAAAACTGCTGCAAACCAAAGGTGTTATCAATAATTTCTTCATTACTTATCTCCCTCTTTATAAGACTCATCTTACGGAGATACGCAAATCAAAATACTGTAAAAATGTTGTTTTATGCAAAGCATGTTTTAAACATTTGGTGAAATTTTCAGTTAGCGGACCCAGCGCACGATATAGTCTTCGATCTGCTCTTCATCAATCTCACTTTCAGAGATGCAACGTCCTGCGGCAGATTTCTTGGCTCGGATCACGCTCTGACGAGAACCAGTATTTAAATAATGCCATGAGGGTAAATTCTTGCCTTCACTCAAACGACGATAGGCACAGCTCGGCGGTAACCATGAGATTGTTGTGAGCTGCTCTAATGTGAGCTGGATGCAATCTGGTACTTGCTGCTGACGGTTAGGATAATCTGAACAACGCGCTGTTTTACAGTCCAGCAATTTGCATGACACTTTGGTATAGGCAACTTCGGCAGTCTCCTCATCTTCCAGTTTTACTAGGCAACACAAACCGCAGCCATCACACAATGCTTCCCACTCAGCCTCATTGAGCTGATCAAGCGAATATTGTTTCCAGAAGTTAGGACGCAGTTCGAGGGACATACCAGTTGTTTCTATTTCAAACGAGTGTTTGATTATAGCATTGCTGTCCTATGTCTTGCTTTTCAATCTCATTTCTAGCTTAACATTTCTTTAAGTATTAAACATTTGAACCACAGAAACACCACATTTTGTTCAAAAAACCCACGCTATATTAGATTCATAACGAAAAATTAGGAGGACACGACATGTTCCGTTGGGCCATTATTTTTGCTGTAATCGCACTCATTGCCAGTTTATTAGGTTTTGGTGGGGTTGCTGGTTTATCCAAAGATTTCGCTGTGATCTTACTGGTTGTCGCCGTGATCTTAGCCATCGTTGGTTTCATATCCAGAGGTAAAGTCTAAGGATTTAACCCGACTCAATAAAAAAGAAGAATCTCCGTATTCTTCTTTTTTTATGCCTGTGTAAGACCAAGACGCTAGCATTTGTTGTTTGACGATATCTTCAATTTTCTTTTTTTATGCTTTAATCAATGCATTCTAAAAATACAGATCAGGATTATAGAATGAGCTTTACAGTCAATACTCGTGAAATTGAATACACTGCACCAGATGGTCAACGCCTGATTGGTTATTTTGCAACGCCCGTAACTGATCAACCTGTTGCTGGGGTGATTGTTGCACCTGAATGGTGGGGTCGTAATGAATATACCGAACAACGCGCGCGTGAGCTAGCCGAACATGGTTTTGCCGCACTAGCAATTGATATGTATGGCGATAAAAAAGTTACAACGGCTGTACCTCAAGCTTCAACATGGATGAATCAGACCTTTGAACAGCCAGAGACCATTGTTGATCGTGCTCAGGCGGGTCTCTCAACCTTGGCTGCCCAACCAGAAGTCAATGCTGAAAAACTGGCTGCAATTGGTTTCTGTTATGGCGGAAAAGTAGTGCTTGATTTGGCTCGCTCAGGTGCACAGATCGAAGCAGTTGCAACCTTCCATGCG
This sequence comes from Acinetobacter sp. YK3, assembly GCF_001729365.1. Taxonomy (NCBI): domain Bacteria; kingdom Pseudomonadati; phylum Pseudomonadota; class Gammaproteobacteria; order Moraxellales; family Moraxellaceae; genus Acinetobacter; species Acinetobacter sp. YK3. The sequence goes on along the minus strand of NZ_LZPJ01000067.1, from coordinate 20,338 downwards.
GTTTTAAGTCCAAAAGCACCAGCTGAAAAAGGCAAGATAAAGGCTGAGATTTTAGTTCTGCATGGCGAGCTAGATAGCATGGTAACTTTGGATGATGTTGCGAGCTTCCGTCAGGAAATGCATGATGCTGAAGTCGACCACGAGGTGATTATTTTTGAAGATGCCAAGCATGGTTTTAGTAACCCGCTTGCTGATGAACGTGCCAAAGCCAACAATGTTGATTTAGGTTATAACGCAGAAGCAGAGCGCCAAGGGCTTGAAGCAATGTATGAGCTGTTGGATAAACATTTGAAGTAATCGGTAAATGATTTTTCAAAACGTAAATCCCCGTCAACATCATCTTGATATTTAAGCTCGTGCAAAGGCGGCATCCATGCCGCCTATCCGAAAACAAATAAATACTGAAATTTAATAAAAGTTTGAAATACTTTGCTATCTATACACTGTTTATGTTTCAACAGAATTTTAACATCTCAGAAAGACCTATTTCCGCTATACTACTGCCCTGCTTTTTATTGACCTGATTCATGTCTGATTTCTCATTTTCTGATGCACTACTTCGCTGGTACGACCAACATGGTCGCCACGACTTACCTTGGCAAATCGCCGATGATCCTTACAAGGTATGGGTCTCAGAAATCATGCTGCAACAGACCCAAGTCAAAACTGTACTGCAATATTTCGATCGTTTTATCGAACGCTTTCCAACCGTGGAAAGTCTGGGACAAGCCAGTTGGGACGATGTCGCCCCCTATTGGGCAGGACTTGGCTACTACGCCCGCGCCCGTAACCTGCATAAAGCTGCGGGGATCGTCAGCCAGAAAGGTAAATTCCCAGAAACACTAGAAGAGTGGATAGAACTCCCAGGCATTGGTCGCTCAACTGCGGGAGCATTGATGTCATTGGGCTTACGCCAATACGGCGTGATTATGGACGGCAACGTAAAACGCGTTTTGGCCCGTTTCCTTGCCATCGAAGATGACCTATCCAAACCACAGCACGAACGGACGCTCTGGCAAATCGCAGAAGAGCTTTGTCCGCACGAACGCAACCATGATTACACACAAGCAATTATGGATTTAGGCGCAACGGTGTGTACCCCGAAAAAACCACTGTGTTTATATTGTCCAATGCAACAGCATTGTCAGGCCTACCAGCAAGGTCTGGAACAGCAGCTTCCATTTAAAAAAGCCAAGAAACCCGTTCCAGTCAAAACAGCCAATGTGTTACTGATCCAGTCTGGTGATGAATGGCTGTGGCAACAACGTGAAGCCCACGGTCTGTGGGGAGGATTGTATTGCCTCCCTATCATTGAGCAAGCAACCGAATTACTACAGATTGAGCAGCACTTTAAACTGCAAGCTCAAGTATCATCTTTGCAGATTAGCCATAGCTTCACCCACTTTACTTGGCTACTGAATGAACAGTTGTTCCACGTGGAACATGATCAAAAAGAACAGCTCAGTATTGAACTCAACGGCGTATGGCTGAGTCCAGAAACAGCAATTGCCAAAGGTATTCCCACGGCTATGAAAAAACTGATTACAGCAAAGCAAAAAGCTTAAGCCTCTCTATTGCTGTAGATCAAAATATAAGGAGTTTTTGTGCGTCATCCAATTTCTTATACGCTGCTTGGTGTGTTCATTATTTTACTTTCAGCTTGTGCCACAGCGCCGAAAAAACCAGCACCTTTGCCCAATGCACAGGTTAATAAGCTGAAAAGCATGCGCTTAGATAGCCGCTTGCCAGTTCCTGTGAAAGGCGTCAGCCGCAATGAATTACGAGATACCTGGGGCGCTGCCCGCAGTCAAGGACGTAGCCATGAAGGCATTGATATCATGGCAGAGCGCGGTACGAAAGTGTATAGTGCGACCGAGGGCTTAGTTGCTGATTTACGTAATAATAATTTAGGTGGAAAGGTGATCTGGATCATTGGTCCAGCAGGTTCGTGGCATTATTACGCCCATCTTAACGGACATAAGCGTGGTCTTAATGTGGGAGACTATGTTCGCAAAGGCGACCTGATCGGTTATGTGGGCAATACGGGCAATGCGCGTTATACCTCTCCACATTTACATTACGGAATTTATTTAAATGGCAAAGGGCGTGGTGCAGTCAATCCATACCCATATTTACGTTAGGAATCTACAATGTCTGAAGCATTGATTGAACGGCTGGTTGTATTTGCAGAGTCGGGCAACCAGCAAAAAATCATCCTGAATGGCACCAGCTATCAAGGCTGGATCATGGAAATTACTGAAGATGCCTTGCTCATCAGTACGGGTTTTGCCGATAAATCGGGGAAAGACTTTTGGCTTAAATTTGCTGATTTAAACAACGCAGAACTGTATTATTGGGATACTCGCCCAAATGAATGGGTGGCATTCAAACTTTAATCATCATGTACACATAACAATAAGGAGCATCAAATATGTCAACTCAACGCTGTGGCTGGTGCTCCGATGATCCGCTCTATATGGCCTACCATGATCAGGAATGGGGCAAGCCACAACATGATGAAGCACATTTATTTGAAATGCTCTGTCTTGAAGGTCAGCAAGCAGGACTTTCCTGGATCACGGTTCTGAAAAAACGTGAACACTACCGCACCCACTTCTTCGACCATCCCATCACAAAAATTGCTGCACTGACAGATGACCAACTGGAACTCAAGCTCAGTGATGCAGGTTTAATTCGTCATATTGGTAAACTGAAAGCAATTCGAGACAATGCGCTGGCTTGGCTTAAACTCAAAGATGAAGTCACAGATGTACCTGCTTGGCTATGGAGTTTTGTGGATCATCAAACCGAAAATAATGATGTAGTGAATTATCGCGAAGCCCCTGCCCAAACAGAAATAAGCCAGAAATTATCTAAAACACTCAAAAAGCGTGGTTTTAAGTTTGTAGGCCCGACCACCTGTTATGCTTTTATGCAAGCCATTGGCATGGTCAATGACCACGAAAATCATTGTCATTTTAAATAATCAAAAATCATCGCTTTTCCTTCTACAGGAGTTCCTTGAATGAGCAATAACCAGATTCGTGCTTATGCAGCAATGCAGGCTGGTGAACAGTTAGTTCCTTATCAATTTGATGCGGGCGAGTTACAGGCGCATCAGGTTGAAGTCAAAGTCGAATATTGTGGCCTGTGCCATTCCGATCTATCTGTCATTAATAATGACTGGCATTCATCCGTCTACCCTGCGGTCGCTGGACATGAAATTATTGGTACCATCGTTGCGCTTGGTTCTGAAGCGAAAGGACTTCAGATCGGTCAACGTGTTGGTATCGGCTGGACGGCTGAAACCTGTCAGGCCTGTGATCCATGTATTGGCGGTAATCAGGTGCTCTGTACGGGTGAAAAGATTTCAACCATTGTCGGGCATGCAGGTGGTTTTGCCGATAAGGTCCGTGCAGGCTGGCAATGGGTCATTCCGCTGCCAGAAGCGTTAAATCCAGAAAGTGCAGGTCCGCTACTGTGTGGAGGTATTACTGTATTTGATCCTTTGCTGAAACATAAAATTCAGGCGACCCACCATGTCGGGGTGATTGGAATTGGTGGTCTCGGCCATATGGCGATTAAATTGCTCAAGGCATGGGGTTGCGAAGTGACCGCATTTAGCTCTAGCCCAGACAAAACCGATGAATTAAAAGCCATGGGTGCGGATCATGTGGTGAATAGTCGTGATGCACAAGCCATCAAGGCACAACGCGGCAAGTTTGATTTATTGCTCAGTACGGTAAATGTGACACTGAATTGGCAGGCCTACCTCAGCACACTTGCAGCGAATGGCAGTCTCCATTTCTTAGGTGTGACTTTAGAACCAATTCCGGTGTCGGTGGGAACACTCATGAATGGAGCTAAATCAGTCACCTCCTCTCCAACAGGTTCCCCTTTGGCACTGCGCCAACTTTTACAGTTCGCAGCACGTAAAAATATTGCCCCACAGATTGAGCTATACCCAATGTCTCAACTCAATGAGGCAATTGAACGACTGCATTCAGGCCAAGCGCGCTATCGTATCGTTCTAAAAGCAGACTTCGACTAATTCAGACTTTTTCGCGTCCAGTCCGCCAATTGCTGTATGGCTTGGCGGATTTCTACAGTTAAGGCGTGTCCCGCATTTAAGCGTAAAAAATGCTGATAGCGTCGGTCTTCTCCAAAAACTTCCCCCGGCACGATATTAATGCCCTGCTCTTGCGCCAGATAATAAAGCTCCAAACCTGTAATACTCGCTGGAAGTTGCAGCCATAAGGCATAACCGCCCTGTGACTGACTCAAGGCAATTGGAATCCCCTGAAACACCTCTAAGATAAACGCTCGATACTGCTCCACCTGCTGCATAAGCTGAGGTCTTAAATGATCAAGATGCTCCCGATAACCACGACTATAAATAAAATCAGCCAGCCCCAACTGTAAAGGCGTATTCACCCCCACATTATTCGCCAATAATTTCGGTCTTAAATATTGTAATTGCTGGCCTAAACAGAACCAGCCAACACGATAAGCGGCTGATAAAGATTTAGACACCGATCCACACCAGATCACATAGCCCTCCTGATCCCAATAGCGTATCGGCAAAGGTCGCTCCTTCTGGAAACTGCATTCTCCATAAATATCATCTTCCAAAATAAAACATTCATACTGCTGAGCCAGCTTGGCGATGTGCTGCTTTTCTTCATTCGTCAGGCAATAGCCCAAAGGATTTTGAAAATTGGCAGTCATCAAACACAGCTTGGCACTGCCCTGTTTCATAAAGAATTCCAAACGCTCCAGATCAATGCCACGATGATCGGCTGGAATCTCGATAATCTTGCGTTTTAGGCTGGCCAGCATTTGCAACTGACCATTAAAGGTGGGCGTTGGAATCAGGATACTATCGCCTTGTTTGGTAATCTGCTGAATCAACAGTGACAACGCAGGCATACATCCATTGCTGATAAAAATATCGTCCGTCGCAACATAGATACCATCTTCGCGCCAATGATCCGACAAGGCCTGCCGCAACTGTTGATGTCCCTGTTTATTGCAATATAGAAAATCTTCTGGCTGACAGTGTTTCAGCGCACGTTGCAAGGAGCGGCGTAAGCCATCCACAGGAATCAAATGTGGGGATAATTGAATCGCACCCAAAGGCGTTAAATGGTTCTGGATCGAAGCGGTTTGAATCTGATTTTGCAGGTCTAAATTTGAAACTTGCCGAATCATTGATTCAAAACGTGGGCTATCAGGTACAGGACTTTGATATTGCCTTGAACTGACGAAATAACCCGATTTGGCTTTGACATAAATCAGCCCTTTGGCTTCCAGTAATTCATAGCATTGCTGTGCCGTACTCAGGCTAATACTTTGCTGACGAGCAAATTCCCTTAAAGAACTGAGCTTCTGCTGAGGTTGTAATTCATGCTGATAAATCTTATGCGCCAGTTGTTCTGCTAAACGTTGATATTGGAAAGTCATCTCTGTACTGCTTTTTTATAAATTTCTGTATCTGTATTGGTTTATACAACACCGTTAAGCTATAAAAATCAACAGCCAAAGGATAACATCATGAAAAATAAAATCTTATTTATACTCAGTACAATTCTATTTACGGGCTGCGACTTCTCGGCTCAGGCCAGTTATCCACAACAACAGGTTTGTAAGTCTCTCTCAGAAGGTTACTTACGTATGCAAAATCAAACCACCTATGAGTTATGGAGAATGGAAAAGCGCGATGCCCCAGAGCAGACACGTATCATCAAAATGACTTATAAAAAGCCAAATGAAAATGGTGTAATGCTGCCAAGCCAGTATTTACCGACCATGGAACTGGAATGCCGCTTACAACAACAGCATATTGTGGTGTCAGTCATTCAGGCCACTGGTGCGTTAGTACCCGTCCTGAATGTACAGCTTCAGAACGATGCTATTGGCAAACCGAAAAGCCCTGACTTAATTGCTCAGTCAAAAATTCAATAAATAAACGGACACGTTTCGGCAAATGCTCTTGCTGATAATACACCGCATGGATGCGTTGATAAGAATGCTCGATCTGGTCTTCAAACAGTGCCACCAAATGCCCTTCATTCAAGTCTTTCCAGATCTCAAACTCTGACAGACGAGCAATACCTTGCCCCCGCAGGCAAAGTTGACGAACAGTTTCTCCACTTGATGCCTTGATTTTAGGTTGCGCCTGAAAATATTCCCCTTCAATTTTCAGAGGCCATTTATTGATATAGGCTGGTCGGGTAAAGCCAACAACATCATGTTCAAGTAAATCTTTCGGCTTTTGAGGAATGCCTTTACGGCTTAAATAGTCGGGACTGGCAACGATATAAATACGGCTCTTACACACCAGTTTGGCATGTAGGCTGGAATCATGTAGTTCCCCAAAGCGGAAGGCAACATCGGTTTTATGTTCCAGTAAATCAATCACCAGATCATTACTGTTCAACTCAATTTCAATATTGGGATAGCAGCGTCGGAATTTATGGACCAGCGGCGTAATCACATGCAAAATAAAAGGCGTCGCAGAATCAATTCGAATGAGTCCTGAAGTGTCCTGATCGGATTTTTGCAGTGCTTCTTCCGCCGCGTTGAGATCGCTTAGGATTTTGCGGGCATGATTAAGAAATTGCTGCCCTTCCTGCGTCAGTTTTAATTTGCGGGTGGTGCGTTCTAACAGCGTCACCTCAAGCTTGGATTCCAGACGGCTCAGTGAACGGCTCAGTCCCGATGCAGTTTGTCCCAGACGTTCAGCAGCAGCGATAAAAGAACCAGTATCGACAATGGTCATAAAGGCTAGAAGTTCTTCTACGGTTGATTTCATCACCGCCTCTCTATTATTGATATTTAGTCAACTGTATTTTGCAAATTCATCTATTTTTTAGCAACAATAATCATCGCAAAATGACAGCCATCAACAAAATCGCTCCTTAGAGCATGAAAAAAATCAGGTGAAAAATATGCGTATCCCTCAATTTGGTTTAGGTACTTTCCGTCTCAAAGATCAAGCCGTGATTGACTCGGTTAAAACAGCGTTAGACGTCGGCTATCGTGCCATCGATACCGCACAGGTTTATGAAAATGAAGCGGCTGTGGGTCAAGCCATTGCTGAAAGTGGTGTCGCACGTCAGGATATTTTCCTCACCACAAAAATCTGGGTCGACAATTTTACGGAAGATAAGTTTATTCCAAGCCTAAAAGACAGCTTGCAAAAGTTGCGTACCGATGCAGTAGACCTGACGTTAATTCACTGGCCTGCCCCACAACTAGGTGTGTCCATTCCAACCGTAATGCAACTGCTTCTAGAAGCCAAACAGCAAGGTCTGACTCAGCAAATTGGAATCTCGAATTTTAATATTGCCTTGACCCAACAAGCGATTGACAGCATTGGTGTAGAACACATTGCCACCAACCAGATTGAACTCAGTCCATATTTACAGAACCGCACCTTGGTCAACTTCCTGCGTGAGCAAAATATTGATGTGACTTCCTACATGACTTTGGCTTATGGCAAGGTCTTAAATGATCCCACCCTACTTGAGATCGCTGCACAACATCAAGCGACCAGTGCACAAGTGGCATTGGCTTGGGCACTACAAAATGGCTTTGCTGTGATTCCTTCATCAACCAAACGTGAAAACCTGATCAGTAACTTAAAGGCACAAGACTTAACTTTAACTGCAGAGGAAATGCAGTTGATTGCCCAACTGGAACGTAATGGTCGAGAAGTAAGTCCAGAACCATTTGCGCCTGAATGGGACAAATAACATGAGCAGCCGCATTAACCTGCCCTTGCTGGCTTTGGCGATTGGTGCCTTTGCCATCGGCACCACCGAGTTCTCACCCATGGGGCTATTGCCCAATATCGCCAATGATCTAGGCGTATCGATCCCCAGCGCGGGCATGCTGATTACGGGTTATGCACTGGGCGTAATGCTGGGTGCACCGATCATGACCTTATGGTTTGGTGGTTTTGCGCGTCGTAATGCATTGATTTTGCTGATGGCAATTTTTACTGTCGGTAATCTGATTGCAGCATTTGCACCGAACTATATGAGCTTAATGGGCGCTCGACTGATTACCAGCCTGAACCACGGCGCTTTCTTCGGAATTGGCTCTGTGGTCGCTGCCAGCGTGGTTCCTGCCAATAAACAGGCCAGTGCTGTTGCCACCATGTTCATGGGCCTGACCATTGCCAATATTGGTGGTGTACCGCTTGCAACTTGGGTCGGACAAAACATCGGCTGGCGCATGTCTTTCCTTGCGATTTCAGCACTTGGTGTGATTACGATGCTCTCCCTCTGGAAAGCGCTGCCTGTAGGATCAGTTGGACAAAAACCGAATGTAAAAATGGAACTGAAAGTCCTGACCCGTTTACCTGTGGTATTGGCGTTGCTCACTACGGTGTTCGGAGCATCAGCGATGTTTACACTCTATACCTATATCGCGCCAAGTCTGGTTGAGTTTACCCATGCCTCACCGACCTTTATCACCATGATGCTGGTCTTGATCGGGATTGGTTTCTCAATCGGTAACCATTTCGGTGGCAAGTTTGCAGACCTGTCTATCAACAAGACTTTGATTGGTTTCTTAGGTTTATTGATCGGATTAATGCTGATTTTCCCAATCCTTGCTCAAACCCAAGTAGGCGCAGCACTTGGTTTGGTGATCTGGGGTGCAGCCGCCTTTGCCATCGTACCGCCATTACAAATGCGTGTGATGTCAGTGGCACATGAAGCCTCTGGCCTTGCTTCTTCCGTGAATATTGGTGCCTTTAACTTGGGCAATGCGATTGGTGCCGCAGCGGGTGGCGCAGTATTAAGTCTTGGTCTGAATTACACTGCGGTCTCAATGATCGGCGCTGCGCTGGCAGGCATTGGTTTAATTCTGGTTTTCATTCAAATGAAACTAGCAGCCAAACCAGCCACTCAGCTACAACAATGCCCACAAGCCTGATGGTAATAAAAAAGCCTGAATTCAATCAGGCTTTTTTATCATTTCAATAAATCTGGCAACTTTGGTTGCGCATAGATCGGGTTGAGTACTTCTTTTTTCATTTTCATGAGCATCTGATATGGTTGTTGTTGCACAAACATATTCACAAAGCTCAATGGAATCGAACCTGCTGGATCGGCATATCCGCTGGTGGTCACTTTTACCCGATTATTCGGTAATTTTTGGAAAGTCCAGTCACCCGCATATTTGCTTAAACGCACCACATCAGGTTGCTCAGGATAATTGTTCTGAATGGCATTGTTTTTAATGCTAATGCTGCCATCCGCATTCTTGGTCATTTTGCCTTTAATCACCACATCGCGGTCTTTTAAAGGAAATGGAAAATCCAGCACCATATACAAGGTAAACTCGCCTTTCTTGTCATCGCGAGATAGCATTTGCGCCTTCCCCACATACGGCACCCATTGTGGCGTACGCTCGACATCGAGAACCACCGCAACGGCACGTTCCAGCGGCACATCATAAATCGTTTCGGCTTTATATTGAATAATTGGATTATTTTCTGTCTGGTAGGTCCAGACCTTAATATTATTACGATGCAAACTCAATTTGGCAGTATCTGATGCAGCAGTCACCGCAAAGCTGCTGATACTGAGTAGTGTAGCAAGGACGATATGTTTTTTATTCATGTCATGCTCAATTGTTTTAATGATGGCAAGAGCCTGCTTCACTTCTACTGGAAAGAAAGCTCAACAAGCTCTTTTATAGTACAAAAAAGGAACGTTTTATACTTCAATCTCGTTAAAGCCTAAAACATCTTTCATATCGTATTTACGTGCTTCACGGCCAACCACCCATGATGCTGCACGAACGGCACCTGAGGCAAAATTCATACGGTTGGTCGCTTTATGGGTGACTTCAACACGTTCACCTTCACCAATAAACATCACGGTATGTTCACCCACGATATCGCCACCACGAATGGTTTCAAAGCCAATGGTTTGACGGTCACGCGGGCCGGTATAGCCTTCACGTCCATACACCGCAACTTCTTTCAGGTTACGACCTAAAGTATCTGCAATCGCCTCACCCATCATGAATGCTGTACCTGATGGTGCATCGACTTTATGACGATGGTGCGCTTCAATGATTTCGATATCCACGGTATCACCAAATACTTTTGCAGCGAGTTCCAATAATTTAATCGAAACATTGACCCCTACTGAATAATTGGCAGCGTACACGACTGGTGTATGCGTTGCTGTTTCTTCAAGGAATGCCTTTTGTTCATCTGACATCCCCGTGGTACCAATCACCATTGCCACACCCGCTTCACGGCAAAGCTTCAAATGCTGTTCAGTGGCAACAGGTGCAGTGAAGTCAATCACTACATCACAATCCTTCAATACTTCACTCAAACTTCCCACGATCTTGACGCCGATGTTGCCAATACCTGCAAGTTCCCCTGCATCTGCACCCACCAAACTGCTTTCTGGACGTTCAACTGCGGCTGCAAGCTGGTAGCCTGCCTGTTGTACCGCTTGAATCAAAATGCGTCCCATGCGTCCGCCTGCACCCAAGATCCCAATGCGTGGAGAAGTTGACATAATTTTTCCCAGTCTTTTATTTAAACAATTCAGCTACTATAGCAAAACTCTGTGCTCGCGCTAAAAATTTCCCATAAAAAAACCTGCCGAAGCAGGTTTTTTTTATGAAGGCCAATTAGTCAAACAGGCGATCAAAGAATGATTTTTTCTTTGGAGACGAAGCATGACCATCCCCATCAAAAGAGGCTTGTAGCTCTTTCAACAATTCACGTTGGCGACTGTTTAGATTGACAGGTGTTTCGACCACAATGCGGCAGAGTAAATCACCGACCATGCTGCTACGTACAGGGCGAACACCCTTACCACGTAAGCGGAAAAGTTTACCCGTTTGTGTGCCTTCAGGAATTTTCAAACTCACGCGCCCTTCTAGGGTCGGAATTTCAATTTCTTTACCTAATGCAGCATCTGCAATGCTAACAGGGACATCCATATATAGATCAGCACCATCACGTTGGAAGATTTCGTGTTCACGTACCACGACTTCAACGTATAAATCACCAGCCTGACCATCACGGATCGCTTCACCTTTACCCGTCAAGCGTACGCGGTCACCATTGTCCACACCGGCAGGAATGGTAACTTCAAGTGTTTGTTGACGATCAGCAACGCCTGAACCATGACAGCTCTTACATGGGTTCTTGATGATTTTGCCTTGACCACGGCAGGTACTACAAGTTTGCTGAACCGAGAAGAAACCTTGTTGCATACGCACTTGGCCTGCACCATGACAGGTACGGCAGGTTTCGACATCATTCGGATTTTGAGAACCTTTACCATCACAGGTTTCACATGGCGCTGGCGCAGTAAACGTAATGGTCTTTTTCACACCTTTGACGGCTTCTTCGAGCGTCAATTCCATCACATAGCGAAGGTCTGAACCACGGCGCTGACGTTGTTGCTGACGGCCACCGCCACCGAACGCACCACCGAAAATATCGCCGAACTGGCTAAAGATATCTTCTGCACTAAAGCCACCGAAGCCGCCACCTGCACCACCAAAGCCACCTTCAAAGGCACTGTGCCCAGCACGGTCATACATGCTGCGCTTTTCTTCGTCAGAAAGCACTTCATAAGCTTCTGCCGCTTCTTTGAACTTTTCTTCAGCTTCTGCGTTGTCAGGGTTACGGTCTGGATGATACTTCATCGCCAACTTACGATAGGCTTTCTTGATCTCATCATCACTTGCGGTTTTCGAAACGCCTAAAACCTCATAATAATCACGTTTAGCCATGGTTGGCGATGCTCCTCACGGAATTTATTCAAATCTAAAAAAACAAATAGGCTCTGCTGACTTTTTATTTCTAAAGTCAACAGAGCCTTAATAGGGGCTGTACGATAAATTTACAAGGTCTAATTCAATAAAAAAGCAGTAAAATTAAAAAACTGCTTTATTTTTAAAGTATTTAGCAATGCCTTTTAGCCATGCATTCAATAAAAATAACCAGGCAATTGAACTGAAGACCACACCTGCAACGGTCATTGCAGTTACCCAGAGTGCGCTATCCCATGCAAAAAAGAACAATGGAATAAACCATAGGGCAGCAAAAAAGGCCATCAAGATAAATAACAGCACATTACGCATAATCCACAGTGCATGCGCATGTATCCATACTTCAGCATTATCCACAATCGCAACTTTTCGTGCTAACAGGTACGCAAACGCTGCAAACACGATTGTAAATAATGCAAGAAACATGAACACGTAAGAAATCGCCACATAGCGGCGATGCTGCTCAATATTGTCTTGCCCCATGCTCTATATCACCTCATTCACAGCATTGTGCAAAATTTGTCATGCAATGAAATTCAATTATTTATTGGTCTTAAAATATAGGTGCTACTATATTGAAATTTTCAATATTTCGCACCTTTATTCACAAAATAATTACGATAGTTATGTTGTTTTTTTGACCTTAAACCATGCTGCATAAAGTGCAGGCAGGAAAAACAGGGTTAATAAGGTCGCAACAATCAATCCGCCCATAATCGCAACGGCCATCGGACCAAAGAAAATACTGCGTGATAACGGGATCATCGCCAGTACGGCAGCCAGTGCGGTCAGGACAATGGGGCGAAAACGGCGCATGGTTGCATCAATGACTGCATCCCACGGAACATGTCCCGCCTGTATATCCTGCTCGATCTGATCAATCAAAATGAGCGAGTTACGCATAATCATGCCTGACAGTGCGATCGTACCGAGCATCGCCACGAAACCGAAAGGTTTATTAAATAGCAGCAGGAATGCCACCACCCCGATCAAGCCCAATGGTGCTGTCAGCAACACAATGGTTGCCCGCGACATACTACGCAGCTGGATCATTAATAAAGTCATCACCACAGCCAGGAACAATGGCATACCTGCATTGACCGAGTTTTGTCCCTTCGCGGACTCCTCAACGGTACCGCCCACTTCTAGTAAATAACCACTTGGCAGGTCTGCACGTAAGGTCTGCATCTGCTCTGCCAACTGTTGCACCACAGTCGCAGGTTGCAAGTGGGTACGAATATCCGCACGAACGGTAATGGTTGGCAGGCGATTACGATGCCAGATTAAACCCTCTTCAAAACGGGATTCAATTTTTGCAATTTGCGCTAACGGCACAGTGGTGCCTTTGCTGGTCGGTACCGCCAAGCTCGCCAAAGAAGCCACTTCAACCCGTTCAGATTTATCACCACGTAAGCGGATTTCAATCAATTCACGTTTTTCACGATATTGATTCATCACCGATCCTGTCACCGATGCATTCAGGAAGTTCGCCAGATCAACGCTAGACACGCCCATTTGACGGGCACGATCCTGATCAATTTCAATCGCAATGATTTTGCTTGGCTCGCCCCAATCCAGATGCACATTGGTGGTGTTTGGATCTTCACTCAGGACTTTTGCCACTTTTTGTGCCCATTGACGTACTGTGCCGAGATCTTCACCCGAAACACGATATTGCAATGGATAACCCACAGGTGGGCCATTTTCCAGTAATGACACCCGAGTGCGCACTTGAGGTAATAGCTGCTTGATTTGTGTGTCTAGAGAACGACGGATTTCATCCCGATCATCCAAAGATGATGCCAACACCACAAACTGGGCAAAGCTGGCTTGTGGCAATTGCTGATCCAAAGGCAAGTAGAAACGTGGTGAACCCGTCCCGACATAAGCCACATAATTATCAATGCCTTTTTGTTTCGACAGGAATTGTTCCACCTTATGCACGGCTTGTTCCGTCGCGGTCAAAGATGCGCCTTCTTCCAGTTTTAAATCCACCAGAATTTCAGCACGATTCGATGGCGGGAAGAACTGTTGCGGCACCAGCTTAAACATCGCCACCGACAACACAAAAATCCCGACTGTGACGGCAATAACGGTTTTACGATAGGTGATACAGATTTCGACCACACGGCGGAAAGACTGATAAAACTTGGATTGGTAAGGATCATGATGTTGCCCATGCGCTTCCACGATAGGCGCAGGTTGCTTACGCAATCTTGCCCATAATCGAACATACCAAGCGGCTTGCTGCTTCTGTTTAGTAAAGTCAGGCAGTAATTTTTCCCCCAGATAAGGGACAAATAATACTGCGGCAATCCATGACACAATCAAGGCAATGGTCACCACCTGAAAAATAGAACGGGTATATTCCCCTGTTCCAGATTGTGCAGTTGCGATCGGCAAAAAACCTGCTGCGGTAATCAGGGTACCTGTCAGCATCGGGAAGGCCGTGGTTTGCCATGCAAAGCCTGCTGCTTTGAGTCGACTGTAGCCCTGCTCCATCTTAATCGCCATCATTTCAACCGCGATAATGGCGTCATCGACCAGCAACCCGAGCGCCAGAATCAATGCGCCCAGTGAAATCTTATGGAGTCCCACATCGAACAGGTTCATGCCTGCAAAGGTCATGGCTAAAACCAGTGGAATAGAAAGTGCCACCACCAAGCCAGTACGGAAACCCAGTGAGAAGAAACTCACCAATAAAACGATAATCACCGCTTCCGCGAGAACTTTTAAAAACTCCTGAATACTGCGTTGTACCGCCACAGGTTGATCTGACACTTTTTGTAGTTTCATGCCCAAAGGTAAGCTTTTTTGCAGACGGTTAAATTCGGTTTCGAGATTTTTACCTAGCGCAATGATGTCACCACCTTTACGCATCGAGACCGCAATCCCGATCCCGTTCTCACCCATAAAACGCATGCGTGGCTGTGCAGGTTCGCTAAAACCGCGATAGACCTCGGCAACATCACCCAGTTGAATGGTTCTGTCACCGACCAGTAACGGCATTTTTTTCAGGTCATCGACACTATGTAAATGTCCACTGACCCGAATTTGAATACGGTCAGTACCTGTTTCAAAGAAACCCGCACCCGCCATATCGTTTTGCTTCTGAATAGCTTCCTGTATCGCGGTGACAGGCACACCTAATTGCACTGCCTTGGTATTGGACAATTCAATCCAGATTTTCTGGTCTTGTAGTCCCACCAAATTAACCTTGCTGACATCTTTGACCCGTTGTAATTGCAGTTGCAAACGGTCGGCATATTCTTTCATTACCGCATAGTCAAAGTCCTTGCCTGTCAGCACATAGATGTTGCCGAAGGTATCTCCAAATTCATCATTAAAGAAAGGCCCTTGTACACCGCTTGGTAACTGGGTCCGAATATCATTGACCTTTTTGCGCACGTTATACCAGACGTCTGGAATGGCACTGGACGGTAAACTGTCTTTAGCCACAAAAGTCACCAAGGACTCACCCGGACGTGAATAGGCCATGATGCGGTCATACTGCCCCGTAGTCATCAACTCCTTTTCAATTCGATCTGTCACCAGCGTTGAGACTTCTTTTGCGGTTGCCCCCGGCCAATAGGTCTGCACCACCATCACTTTAAAGGTAAATGGCGGATCTTCACTTTGCGAAAGTTTGGAATAGGACATTATTCCAACGATGCCGAGCAGCAGCATAAAATAAAGGATAATACCCTTATTTTTGAGTGCCCATTCTGAAAGGTTAAATTTCATGTTTAACCTCCCGTTTTGACACGAATGTCGCGGTTATCACGATCAACGGGATGAATTTTTTGCTGATCACGCAATAAGTGCACTCCGCCAACCACCACCCAGTCAGACGCTTTCAAGCCTGAAAGGACGGGTACACTGTCACGACCATAAGTCCCTAAAGTCACAGGCACTTTACGAATGGTTTGATTGGCATTCACCACCCAGACGTAGGCTTGCTGATCATTGGCAGTAACACTGGATAAAGGCACACTCAAGACATTATTGTCATGCGCCACGAAGAAGACGCGCGCACTTTGTCCGAGTTGAATGCTGGACTGCCCTTCCAGCAAAGACACTTTCACGGTAAAGGTTCGAGACTGATCCGCTGCTGGAGAAACCTCACGCACTCTGGCAGCAAAACGTGCCTCAGGTTGCGACCACAAGGTGACCCATGCTGGCTGTCCTACTTTAATGGTGCTGACCGCCTGTTCAGGTACACCAAATACCACTTCGCGTTCACCATCAATGGCTAGCTGGTAGGCAGCCTGCCCTGCCGCAATCACTTGCCCAATCTCGATCTGACGCTGGGTAATCACCCCGTTCTTATTCGAGATAAGCTGGTTATAACCCGTTTGATTGGACGATACTTCATAGTTAGAACGGGCTTGCTGTAAGCTTGCCTGTGCAGATTCATACTGATTTTTGACGGCATCAAATTGCGAACGGCTGACCGCATTGACCGGTAATAGCTGCTGATAACGCTGATATTCTTCTGCGGCAATTTTTGCAGCAGCCTGTGCACTTTGTAACTGTGCCTTGGCCGCATTCATTTGCAATTGCGCATCTTTTACATCCAGCTTCGCCAGCACCTGTCCAACTTTGACCCGATCCCCGACATCGACATAACGTTCGGTGATCTGTCCCCCGACACGGAAGGCCAAAGCAGTTTGCTGTTTCGCCTGCACATCCCCTGCATAGCTTTTTTGCTCAACATGGTTGCCACTCGGCTGGGCCACCATGACATAAGGAATTTCCTCAGTCTTGGGCACCTCTTTCTGGCAGGCGCTGAGGACGACACTACTGACAATGACGAACCCCAATATGATACGATTGATCTGCTTCATCTGTTTGCGCTCTTATTCAAATTGATTTTTAAGGCGTGATATGAGCATTATCATAGATTGTTTATTTTTTAATTAATATACTCATAGGTACATTAATTAAAAAATAAATCTACCCATCTGATTTTTAAATTGATTAAAAGAGAAAGATAACGTGCAAATCCATAGTGGTCGCCCTAAAGATTTAGAGAAAAGAGCCAAAATTTTACAGGCCGCAAAATCTATTTTTTTAAAAATGGGTTACCACGCCACCAACATGAACCAGATCGCCAAAGAAGCAGGCGTCACTAAACTTACGGTGTACAACCACTTTCAAGACAAAAACAATCTGTTCATGTGCGCGATTCAAGAAAGCTGTGAAGAATCGATTCGAGCCAAACAGTTTGAACTGACGGCGGACTCTGATTTTAAACAGGCCTTGCTTCTCATGTGCCAGCGGGCTTTAAATATCATTTATCTTCCTGAAGCCTTGAAACTGGATTGTGTCCTGTTTGAGCTGGCAGCGGAACAGAGTCCCTTAACCCGACAGTTTTTTGATGCCTCACATACCCGCATGTGTCATGTCTGGTGTGATTTTTTTGAGCAAGCTATCGCGTTTAAATTTATTCAGGCCGATGAACCGATCAAGCAGACTGAACTGATCATTTCCTTGCTGCTGGGGATCCGTCACCAACAAGTGTTACTGGGTTTAGCACCTGTTCCAACAGCAGATGAAATCGATCAGATGATTCAGCATGCAATCGAGATTTTTTTGCTTAAATATCAGACTAAAGTTTAGATAAATTTCACATTTTTTTACGTTCTGCTCTTGGATTGTCTTTCAATCGCGCTATAGTCGAATGAGAACAACAGGAGAATTAGAATGATTCAGCAAATCACTGCTCCACTACGTGAAGATGTCCGCTTACTGGGCAACTTACTGGGAGAGACCTTAAAGCAACATGCTGGGCAAGATTTGTTTAATCAGATTGAGCAAATTCGGGCATTAGCCAAAGGCGCACGTGACGGCCAGATCGAAGCAGAAAAACAGCTAGAACAACTTTTCCTCGGTTTAAAAGATGAAGAGATTTTACCGCTGACCCGTGCTTTCTCACATTTTCTTAACTTTGCCAATATTGCGGAACAGTACCATGTGGTGCGAAGCCGTCGTCAGGCCGAGTTTGATGAGCAAGCACCAAGTCCTAATCCACTCCCGCATTTGTTTGAAAAATTCAAAAGTCAGCAGATCAATGCACAACAACTATTTCAACAAATCTGTGATTTAAAAATTGAACTGGTGCTGACAGCCCACCCGACCGAAGTCAGCCGTCGTACTTTAATTCAAAAATATGACGACATTACCGATTGCCTTTCACAATTAGATCAGCAAAAGCTGACCCCGAAAGAACGCCAACAAACCATTGCAACGCTCAAGCAATTGATCAGTTCAGCATGGCAGACCGATGAAATCCGTCAACATCGCCCAACCCCTGTGGATGAAGCGAAATGGGGCTTTGCGACGATTGAGCAGTCGCTCTGGAATGCCGTACCTAAATTTGTTCGCGAACTGAATGAATTGTCTCAACAGCATTGTGAACAAAGTCTGCCACTCAATGTTGCACCAATTCGCTTTGCCTCTTGGATGGGTGGAGACCGTGATGGTAACCCGAATGTAACGCATCAAGTCACGCAAGAAGTCCTGTGGTTATCGCGCTGGCAAGCAGCAGATCTCTATCTGCGTGATATTGAAAATCTGCGTTGGGAATTGTCGATTCAAAGCTGTTCCGATGAACTGACTCAAGCTTTGGGTTATGAACATCCAGAACCGTATCGTGAATATTTACGCGAAACCCGCGAACGTTTAAAAGCGACACGTACATGGTTGGCCCATCGTCTGCAAGGCACTGAAGCAGCAGATGACAGCAATATCATCAGAACCAAAGATGAATTACTCGCACCGCTATTACTGTGCTATCGCTCATTGATCGACTGTAATATGGCTGAGATTGCCAACGGACAATTACTCGACTTTATTTATCGGGTGAATTGCTTCGGAATTGAACTGCTAAAACTCGATATCCGTCAAGAATCGGGACGTCATCGCCAAGCGATTTCCGCCATTACTGAATATTTGGGTCTAGGCAATTTTGAGTCATGGACCGAACAGGCACGCCAAAACTTCCTGATACAGGAACTGCAAAGCAAGCGCCCATTACTGCCGAAATTTTTTAATGAGCCTGAAGGTAGCCTGATTCAGCATTCCGATGTACTCGAAGTGTTTGCCACCATGCGCACCTTGGCAGAACAGCCACCTGAAAGTCTGGGCGCCTATATTATTTCGATGGCAGAATATCCAAGTGATGTGCTGGCAGTGTTGTTACTTCAAAAAGAAGCGGGCATCCAGCAGCCTCTACGTGTGGTGCCTTTATTCGAGACCTTGAAGGATCTCGATGGCGCCGCCAAAACCATGAATACCCTGTTCAATATGCATTGGTATAAACAGCATATTCAAGGCAAACATGAAGTCATGATTGGCTACTCCGACTCCGCCAAAGATGCAGGCTTTATGTCAGCCAACTGGGCGCAATATCGTGCTCAGGAAGAACTGACGGCGATTGCCAAACAGCATGGCGTACAATTGACCTTATTCCACGGTCGTGGTGGTTCAATCAGCCGTGGTGGTGCACCTACCCAGCAAGCTTTGTTCTCTCAACCACCGGGTTCGATTTCTGGCGCGATTCGTGTCACGGAGCAAGGCGAGATGATTCGCTTTAAATTCGGTCTGGAAGGCATTGCCCTGCAAAATCTGGAAATCTACACCGCAGCGACTTTGGAAGCGACCTTACTCCCGCCACCTGAGCCGAAACAACAATGGCGTGACCTGATGAATCAGATGACGGATTTATCGGTGCAGGTTTATCGCCAAACCGTGCGTGAAAATCCAAATTTTGTGAGTTATCTACGTACCGTTACCCCTGAGCTGGAATTACAGATGTTGCCGCTCGGATCACGACCAGCCAAACGTAAAGTCAGTGGTGGGATCGAGTCCTTACGTGCCATTCCGTGGGTATTTGCATGGACACAGATTCGCCTGATGCTACCAGCATGGCTCGGTACTGGCACCGCGATCAATCAAGTTCACGGGCAACATAAAAACACGCTGGATGAGATGCTTGAACAATGGCCTTATTTTCAGACATTGATTGATATGCTGGAAATGGTGCTGTCCAAGTCCGATGCAGATATTGCGCTGTATTATGAATCTCATCTGACTCAAGATCAGGACTTAAAGGTTCTTGGTGTCGAGTTACGTCAACGCCTGCAAAATGCGGTCGATACCCTACTTCGCCTGAAAGGTGAATCTAAACTTCTGAGCAATAATGAAGTGCTGGATCAATCGATGCAGGTGCGTAAACCGTATTTGTTGCCTCTGCATTTATTACAGGCTGAATTGATGAAACGTCGACGCCTCTATCTGGCCGAGCATCAAACTGAACACAGTCCAGTGGATCATGCCTTGATGGTCAGCATTGCAGGTATTGCGGCAGGCTTGCGTAATACGGGCTAAACATTATTTCCAAAATTGCCATCAACACAAAAGACCGCTGTTGATGGCAGAATTGGCAAAATATGCCATTTTCATAAAAAAATTTGAAAAAGTTTTTAAAATTATTTTGAAAATAAAAGAGTTA